>JANOLM010000090.1:0-10586 GCA_031419815.1 Bacteroidia bacterium | reverse complement strand
ATATCTTCATTAGCCAATCAGGCGACCAATTGGTTGGTGGCCGGAAAACTTCCGACTCGAAAAGGCTCGGCACATCCGAATATTGCGCCTTATGGAGAGTCTTTCAGTACGAATGATGGTAAAAGAATTTTATTGGCGATCGGAAGTGACCGGCAATTTGAAGATTTGATTCAGGTATTGGGTATTAGGCATGAGGCATTAGGGAGTAAGTTTTTAACAAACCCACTACGGGTAGAAAACAGAGCAGAGTTGAATCTGCTATTGGAGGAGCGAATGGCTAAGATGGATTCAAAGTATTTCCTGGAAAAGGCTAATCATAAAAAAATTCCTGCTGGTGTGATTCAAAATTTGAAGGAAGTATTTGAGATGAAGGAAGCTGATGAGCTTCTAATTAAACGCGATGGATTGATCGGAGTGAAGAACTTCGTAGGTAAAGGTGCTGGTAACCGGTCACCGGTAACTGGTTTGCTGCCACCTCCGCACTTTGGTGAGCACACGGAAGAAGTATTGAAGGAGATTTTTGGTGATGCATAAGGTATAGTGAGGTGTCTTTCTATTCATTTCATCTTATTAATTTTAAATTTGTCAGAATATAAAAATTAATCGTATGAAAAATATTGCCCGTCAATTTCTTGTTGTACTAATTTTTGTAAGCAGCTCAACCCTTGCTCAAACAAAAGATTCAATTGTGGAGGGCATTGTAAAAGAAGCAACTGAGAATTCGCAACTGGAAAAACTGGCTCATGAGTTAATGGATGGAATTGGTCCGCGATTAGTGGGCTCACCCAAAATGCAACAAGCACATGATTGGGCGGTGGCAAAGTACAGTAGCTGGGGCATTACAGCTAGAAATGAAAAGTGGGGTGAATGGCGCGGATGGGAAAGAGGGATTTCACACATAGACATGATGTCGCCTTGGGTAAAATCTTTAGAAGGTACTCAATTGGCATGGTGTCCCTCTACGATTGGCAAAGCGGTTATAGCAGATGTGATCATTGTTCCGGATGTTGCCGATTCACTTGCATTTCAAAAATGGTTGCCTACAGTGAAAGGTAAGTTTGTAATGATCTCCATGAATCAACCGACTGGTCGTCCGGATTACAACTGGGAAGAATTTGGAACAAAAGAGTCATTTGATAAAATGAAATCAGCACGGACGACTCAGACGGATGCGTGGACCGAACGAATTAAAAAAACTGGATATACTAATAACACATTACCCGTGGCGTTGGAAAAAGCTGGTGCCGTTGGTATTGTGATGTCCAATTGGTCGAGAGGATTTGGGGTAAATAAAATATTTGGTGCCAAGGCAAAGAAGATTCCAACGGTAGATATTTCATTGGAAGACTACGGTATGCTGTATCGATTAACAGAATCTGGCAAAGTTCCAAAGATCAGTGTACTTGCGGATTCAAAAGAGAAAGGGTTGGTGCCAACGTTCAATACCATTGCCGAAATTAGGGGAACTGAAAAACCAGAAGAATACGTTATGCTGTCTGCGCATTTCGATTCATGGGATGGAGCCACAGGCGCTACTGATAATGGCACGGGAACAGTAACGATGATGGAAGCAATGCGTATTTTGAAAAAGATTTATCCTAACCCCAAGAGAACAATTTTGGTAGGTCATTGGGGAAGCGAAGAACAAGGACTAAATGGTTCGCGTGCATTTGTAGAAGACCATCCTGAAATAGTCGCAAACCTTCAGGTACTTTTTAATCAGGATAATGGAACAGGAAGAGTAATCAATATTTCAGGTCAGGGCTTTTTGAATTCCTATGATTACATCGGGCGCTGGTTGACTAAAGTGCCAGATAATATTAAGAAAGATATTGAGACAAAATTTCCTGGTGCGCCTGGTGGTGGAGGTTCTGACTTTGCATCATTCGTTGCAGTTGGTGCGCCTGCTTTTTCGCTAAGTTCGTTGAATTGGTCGTATGGAACATATACGTGGCACACCAATCGCGACACGTATGATAAGATTGTGTTTGATGATGTTCGCAACAATGCCACCTTAGCGGCCATTCTTGTTTACATGGCGTGTGAAGACCCAACTAAGACATCGCGTGAAAAAAGTCTGATGCCTGTTGATTCTAAAACTGGCGACCGCAGCAAATGGCCTGAGCAAAAGAAAGCAACACGTAAAGGTGGGTTAGATTGAAAGATGATTCTCGTCTGGTCGAAAGGCCTGACCTCACAACAAGAATCAAAATTGAAGAATGATGAATTGGAATAACATTTTAATAGGTCTGGGTTTTATTGTTTTTGGATTGATCATGTATGTCTATGATTCTGAGAATAAAGATAAGAGAGATAAGGGATACGGTGACACATTGCTACTGAGCGGAATATGGGGATCCATAATGGCAGGTATTCTTTTAATCATTTATGCCTTGCTCAATTAGAGATCAGCATGAGTTCAGAGTGGGGCAGTTGAACTTGAAGAAAAGTAAGTGAACAGTCAGTTCTTGCAGAGTCTTACGCATCGGGGACTCTGTCGGAGGCTGACTTCACATCAAAACAGAATGAGCTTTACTTCCTCAATGCCATATAAGTCCAGATAGCACCGGCCAAATCCACTACGCCAAATAGGATAAGTTGCGGAGGAGCCCAGCCCACCAATACAAAAACAACAAACCATAAAAATATAGAAGCGCGCACGTAAATAGTTAAGGTGAGGAAAAGCGTGTGATTGGAGGGTGCCATAAAAACATAATACAAGCCAATGCCGAAGACCACAACACCCAGCACATGTATCCACACTTCATTCGTTTCAGGCATACCAACAGTAGCAAGCAGTATGTTGGGAAAAGTTGCCAAAGTAATACCGGTGATCAATAGATAGAACCCAAAATAGTAAAGGGATTTGGCTGCATTCGTCATGGTTGAGGGGTTAGTTAAGCAAATTTTGTTGAAGCGAGTATGTGAAGTTAGCAAAATTTTGTTTCTCTAGGTGTCGTAACCTTCTGGTTGCCTGGCCAGCAACTTAAACTCCTTCACTACTTGTCTCTCAGGGATAATTGATTGAAGGTGAAATGACATCTGTATTGCGCTCTACATTTTGACGAGTAGTAAAATGGGATATTTAAAATCAGGATTTTGGTTATATTTATAAACACCTAATCTTTTTAATGCTATGGCAAAAAAACTTATAAAAGGAGAAAAGAAAATTTTTGGAGTATGCAGTGGCTTGGCAAATTACTTTGATATGGATGCCACTATGATGAGGCTGATTTTTGTTGCGGCCTTCTTAACCTTCGGCATTGGTCTTTTGATTTATGTAATAATGGCTATCATTATGCCGAGTAAATAAATGGATAATTTCTTTGCTAGGGAACAAGACTTGACTGCATTGGAATTTCATTGAAATCAAAGACTAGGGAATCACTTTTAAAACCTTCAGGTTAATCTTCTTAGTTTATACTAAAATATTTACTGCGGTGCGATTGAATTTCAGCCGCCTTGTCTGCGTTTGCAGATAGCCCGGTGATTGCCCTGCCTTTCGAAGGCTATTTCCACTATTTTCCTTCAAATTCCATTCTTTATTAAACCATCCAAGAGCCCAAAAAGCAGGGCAGGCAGCCGCCAAAATCTAAATAATAGTCTAAAAAGTGGGTCTTCAGTCGTTAATTTCAATGAATTAAGTAAAAAAGTGGGCTAAAGTGGTTGAAAGTGGTTGAAAATTGCTTACGTTTGTTTTAAGGAGAAAAAGGCAACCACTACGTCTATGACTTTCTTCACTAGCGAATACGAGAGTAAACTTGATGCCAAAGGCAGACTTGTGCTGCCTGCGCGGATAAAAGCACAGCTTCCCGAAGGGGACAGCCAGGAGCTTGTTATACGCAGAGGTTTCGAGCCATGTCTTATCGTATACCCGATGGTGGAGTTCAAAAAGGTCTTCTCAAAAATTTCAGGTCTCAGCGAGTTTAACGAAGAGTACCGCAAACTTCAGCGGAACTTTTTGTCGGGGGTAGTAACAGTAGAACTGGACAGCAATGGCCGTTTTCTAATACCCAAGAACATGCTTACCTACGCGCAGATTGACAAAGATGCGATGCTGGTAGGCACGGGAAGTAAAGTTGAAATCTGGAATCCAACAATCTATGAGAAGCACCTGATCCAAGATCCTGGTGAGTTGTCGAAGCTGGCGGAAAAATACCTCAATGAGTAAGTAACGATGGGCTCAACGTATCACAGGCCCGTCATGCTCAGTGAATGTATGGATGGTTTGAACATCAAGCCCGAAGGCATCTATGTAGATGTAACCTTTGGTGGAGGTGGGCATAGTTTAAAAATTCTCGAGCAACTGAGAGAAGGCCGATTGATAGCTTTTGATCAGGATGAGGATGCTAAGAAACAAGCGGATAATATTCAGAGTCGTTCTTTTACATTTTGTCAGGAGAATTTCAGGTACATGAAACAGTATCTGAAATTAAATGGAGTCACCAAAGTAGATGGCATATTGGCCGATTTGGGGATTTCATCACATCAGATTGATTCACCGGAGCGCGGATTTTCCACTCGGTTCGATGGACCGCTGGATATGAGGATGAACAAGAAGGCGGGCGTAACGGCCGCAAAACTTTTGAATGAATATTCAGGCGATAAGCTTCATAAGATATTCGGCATGTATGGGGAGGTTAAGAATGCAAAGACATTAGCACGGGCAATTGATCAGCAACGCGTGATAAAGAAATTTGAGAGCAATAATGATTTGATCAGCGTGTTAAAGGCATTAGCACCAAGAGGGAGAGAGTTTAAATACTACGCTCAGGTGTTTCAAGCCTTGCGAATAGAAGTAAACCAAGAGTTGGAAGCATTAGAAGATTTCCTTATGCAGTGTGCAGAGATAATGAATAAGGACGGAAGGTTGGTGTTAATGAGTTATCACTCCCTAGAGGACAGGATGGTAAAAAATTTTATCAATACAGGAAAGGTATATGGTGAATTGGAGAAAGATTTTTATGGAAACCCTATCCGACCTTTTAAGGCAATAAACCGAAAGCCGCTGGAGGCTTCGGAGGAGGAAGTGAAGGAAAATAATAGAGCACGAAGTGCAAAGTTGAGAATAGCGGAAAAGATTTAAACTACGAGCTATGAGTTTCGAGTCATCTCTCGCAGCTCAAAACTCGAAACTAAGGAATGGTTATGTCAGAGAATAAATTTAAAATCGGAGGAGCAGATCGTACCAATGAGCCAAAGGTAAGGCCTTCGGTGAGTAATGGAAAAAGCATGTTCTCTGGTTTAGAGAAGCGATTGAAGCTTGAAAGTTATTTCGAAGAAGGCTTTCCGGTTCAATACCTGCCAAAGATTTTGTTTGTCATGTTTTTGAGTTTGATCTATATCAGCAATACACACTATGCTGAGAGGACGACCCGGCAAATTGATAAGGCTCAAAGTGAAGTGGAAGACCTGCGAGCAGATTTTACCACCTTAAAGTCGGATGTGATGTTTGCCAGCAAGCAAAGTGAAGTGGCGAGACGAGTGAAATCAATTGGATTAAAAGAAAGTTTGAACCCGCCCTTTAAAGTAGTGGTGGAAAAGTAGGCAGTAGGCACAAAGCAATAGGCAATTTTTAGAAATGATAAATAAGTTAACAAATAGTTCGTCAACTCTTCCCCTCTCCTGCGGAGAGGGGCTAGGGGTGAGGTAGGTGAGGTATGAATATTAAGAAGTCCATATTAGTAAGAGTTAGAATCGCATTTTTGTGTGTGCTGGTGTTTGCGCTATGTGTGAGTGCCAAGATCGGCCATATTCAGTTTGTAGAAGGTGACAAGTGGGCTAAGATGAGCGAGGAAATAAACTTCGATTATAAAAAGGTAAAAGCCACACGCGGTAATATCTATTCCGACAATGGAAGTTTGCTGGCAACTGATTTACCATTTTACAGAGTAGCCATCGACCCGACTTTAGCAAAAGATGAAATCTTCAGGAAAGGCATCGATTCATTGTCGATAATGCTTTCAAGGTTTTATAAGGATAGATCAGCGAAAGATTATAAAGAGTTGCTAAAAGATGCCCGGGCAACAGGTAAACAATATTTAACGCTTAATCGCAGGCAGATTAATTATCTAACAAAAAAAGAAATGATGCGCTGGCCAATCTTCCGAGATGGTCGCTATAAAGGTGGGGTGATCTTTGAAAAAATGGATGTACGCTATCGTCCCTTTTCAAATCTTAGCAGGAGAACTGTAGGATATGTAAATGAAGATGGTAAAGGCGCTGGCTTGGAGTATAGTTTCAATGAAGCCTTGGGCGGACAAAATGGCGAAGCGCTTTTTCAAAAGATTGCGGGAGGAACATGGAAACCCGTATTCGATGGGAATAATATTAAAGCTATTGATGGGCTTGATATTAAAACTACCATTGATATTAATCTTCAGGATGTTGCAGAGACGTCACTCTATAATGCAATGAAGCAACATAATGCTGATGAAGGCACGGTGGTGGTGATGGAAGTGAAGACAGGTCACATCAAGGCCATTTCAAATTTAAGCAGTGACGGAAGCGGAGATTATGTGGAGAAATTTAATCATGCTGTAGGCGGATCGATCGAACCGGGTTCAACATTTAAGTTGGTAACGATGATGGCTTTGCTAGAAGACACTAACATAGAATTGTCAGACAGCATCAATACGGGAAACGGTGAATATACTTTTTACAACAAGAAAGTACGTGACCACGAAGAGGGCGGGTATGGCCGCATTACCATTAAGGATGCGTTTGAGCGTTCTTCAAACATTGCAATGGCTAAGTTAATGGACAAACATTTTGGAACAAAACCTTCTAAGTTTTTGGAATATGTTGATAACCTAAAACTTTCCAAACCCCTTGGCTTGCAAATCACAGGTGAAGCCTACCCAAAAATTACTCGTCCTAAAGACAAAAACTGGAGCGGTATCACACTCCCTTGGATGGCATATGGATACGGCTTTGAGGTTTCACCTCTACATACATTGACCTTATATAATGCGGTAGCAAATGATGGTAAAATGATTAAGCCAATATTTGTAACGTCCATCAGTCAAGCAGACAAAATAAAGCAAGAGTTTGAGACTGAAACACTGAATTCTAAAATCTGCTCTAACAAAACATTGAATCAATTAAAACTTTTACTGGAAGGTGTGGTTGATCGCGGTACGGCTAAGAATTTAAAGAATTCTTACTATAGGATAGCGGGAAAGACAGGTACGGCTGTGATTTTAAAAGATGGACGTTATGAAAAGAAGTACATCACTTCTTTTGTAGGCTACTTTCCTGCACATGCCCCTAAGTACTCTGCAATTGTATTGATTAAAAACCCTAAGGGCATTCATCAGTATGGAAATAGTGTGGCAGGCCCAGTGTTCAAAGATATTGCTGATAATATTTATTCGCGTGATATCAATCTTCATCTGGCAATGGAGAAAAAGAAAACATTAGAGCCAGGCGTTTTCCCTGTTATTCGGGCAGGAAAGCAAGATGAGTTGACTATGTTAAGTAACGAGTTGGGTATATCCAATCATGCGGCAACAGAAGAGGAATGGATTAAGGCAGCTAAGGATGGAAGTGCAGTTGTTTGGAAGAGGAATGCAGTGGTTAGGGATCATGTGCCAGATGTAATGGGTATGACTTTCCGAGATGCTATTTTTTTATTGGAGAAATCAGGGTTAAGAGTTTCCTATGAAGGAAAAGGCAGGGTGGCGGGACAATCACTTTCACCCGGAACGAGAATTTCAAAGGGCTCTAAAATCTATTTGCGATTGAGTTAATGGCAGAATTGAAGGATATATTGTATCGAGTACACATCACCTCTACATCGGGTAACATGAATGTGGAAGTGAATGGTATTTGCTTTGATTCGCGCAAAGTGCAACGAGGTTTTTTGTTTATAGCCATTAAGGGTACCCAATCGGATGGTCATGCTTTTATTGAAAAAGCGGTGAGCATGGGTGCGGTTGGTGTTGTTGCAGAAAGTCTTCCATCCAGTATTTCTGATAAAGTCACCTATGTAACGGTTAAGGACAGTGCAAGGACATTGGGAACTATTGCCGCAAATTTTTACGGTAATCCTTCTTCAAAGTTGAAATTAATTGGTGTGACAGGAACGAACGGAAAGACAACTGTTGCTACGTTGCTGTTTAAACTATTTAGTTCACTTGGTTATCGTTGTGGAATGTTATCCACAGTTGTGAATAGAATTGTTGATAAAGATATTCAAGCGACTCACACTACACCTGATCCGATTCAAATCAATGAGCTATTGATAAAGATGCTTGAAGCAAATTGTACCCATTGCTTTATAGAAGTTAGTTCGCATGCAGTTGCTCAAGGAAGGATTGAGAGTTTAAACTTTGTTGGGGCGCTGTTCACCAACATCACTCACGATCACCTGGATTATCATCGCACATTTGAAAGTTACATCCGCGCTAAGAAAGGTTTCTTTGATGGCTTGTCATCAGATGCCTTTGCTTTGGTGAACGTGGATGATAAGCGTGGCATGGTGATGCTGCAAAACACAAAAGCAAAAAAGCAAACCTACGGGTTAAAGAAGATGGCCGATTTCAAAGCCAAGATCATTACCAATTCCATTGAAGGACTGGAAATGGAAATTGGCGACCGAAATGTTTGGTTCAAACTGATTGGAGATTTTAATGCCTATAATTTATTATCCGTTTATGGTGCGGCCTGCTTGTTAGGCGAAGATCCCGAAATGGTACTGATGAAACTCTCAGCATTAACGGGTGCTCCCGGGCGATTTGAGTTAGTGATGCCTGGCTCAAAATTTACAGCTATCGTTGACTATGCACATACTCCGGATGCTTTGAAGAATGTATTGGAAACGATTCAACATTTTCGTTCAGGACATGAACAAGTTATTTCAGTAGTGGGCTGCGGAGGAGATCGTGACCGCACTAAACGACCCTTGATGGCAGCGGTGGCCTGCAAGTATTCTAACAAAATAATTTTTACTTCTGATAATCCGCGCAGTGAAGATCCAATGGAAATCATAAGAGAGATGCAGAAAGGTGTTGGCTCAACGGATGCGAAGAAGACTTTGGTAATGGTGGATAGGGCAGAGGCGATTAAAACGGCTTGTATGCTCGCGAAAGAGAAAGATATTATTCTAGTAGCAGGTAAGGGTCATGAAAACTATCAAGAGATAAAGGGGGTGAAACATCCTTTTGATGATAAAGAAGTGTTAGCACAGATGCTTAAAATGTTTGCGAATTAATTATCAATGGTCGATTAGCAGATTAGCCAATGAGGAATTATAATGATAACCCGATTGTGAAGATGACTTTTCAGTATTCACTTGAGATTATGGAGTTCTCCGAAGGATTGCGTGACCAAAAGCGTTTTTCCTTTGCTGATCAAATTCTTCGTTCGGGTTGTTCAATTGGAGCAAATGTTAAAGAGGCTCAAGGCGCGGAGAGCAAGGCTGATTTTATTCACAAGATGAAAATTGCATCGAAGGAAGCTGAAGAGTCAGAGTATTGGTTGGAATTGTGTGACTTCGCGAAAGGTTACCCAAAACCAGGAAAACTTTTGCATGACATTGAAAGTATTTTAAAAGTTTTAAATAAAATCATTTCAACATCTAAAATGAAAGTATTGAAATCGGCTAATTGAAAGATTGGCTAATTGATCATTATGTTATATTATTTATTCGACTATATCGAGCGAAACTTTGACTTCCCTGGGGCTGGATTATTTCAATACATTTCCTTCCGTGCCGGTGCAGCTGCGGTATTATCCCTTTTGATTACGGTCTTCTTTGGAAGGAGCTTAATTAATATTCTGCAGAAAAAACAAATTGGAGAAAATATCCGTGATCTGGGTCTTGAAGGTCAGTTACAGAAAAAAGGAACTCCAACAATGGGCGGCATTATTATCATTGCTGCTATTTTAATCCCAACTCTTTTGATGGCGAAACTGGACAATGTCTATGTGATTTTGCTAATCGCAACAACAATTTGGTTAGGACTTATCGGCTTCCTGGACGATTATATTAAAGTCTTTAGAAAAAATAAAGAAGGACTTGCGGGACGATTTAAAATTGTTGGCCAGATAACCATTGGATTGATCGTAGGGCTTACCCTCTATTTTAATGAGGATGTTGTCATGCGTGAAAAAGCGCCAACTGCTTTGATGAGTATAGAATTGTCGCAAGGCAGTAATCTAAAATCTGAGTTTGATGTAAAATCTACCAAGACCACTGTTCCTTTTTTGAAGAACAATGAATTTGATTATCACAGCCTGGTGCCTTGGATGGATAAAAACTACACCTGGATTATTTACACGCTTGTTGTTATTCTCATTGTTGTGGCAGTTTCAAATGGTGCCAACATCACCGATGGCATTGATGGTCTCGCTGCCGGCACATCGGCTATCATTGGATTGACCCTTGCCATCTTTGCATATCTCTCGGGTCGCGTTGACTTTAGTAATTACCTCAATATTATGTACATCCCCAATCTGGGAGAATTAGTTATTTTTTGTACAGCGTTTGTTGGTGCTTGCTTAGGATTTCTTTGGTACAATGCTTATCCCGCTCAGGTTTTTATGGGCGATACTGGAAGTCTTTCGTTGGGAGGAATCATTGC
>JANOLM010000089.1:0-2972 GCA_031419815.1 Bacteroidia bacterium | reverse complement strand
TATGATATTGTAGCTATCCGCAAGATTCACGGTCAGCAGGAGATTAAGCACATTGAAGATGCTTTTTACTAAACATCTATTGAAAGGAAGGTGGCAACTCATTCACTTAGCTTTTATGAATTAGTTGTCTTAACTTTATGGTAAGCAATGCCAACTGTTTTAAGGATAGGCTCTTTTCGGTTTCATTTTTATTCTGACGAACGGAATGAACCGCCTCATATTCATGTTGCAATTGCTGATGGTGAATGTAAATTTTGGCTTGACCCTATTAAGTTAGCCAGAAGCAAAAATGTAAAGCCACACATCACTCGAGAAATTGAGCGTTTGGTATATAAAAATCAGGAATTCTTAAAAAAAGCATACAATGAATACCACGGATATTTTAGCTGAACCGATGGCGGTAAAAGTTTGGACTGAAAAAAGGATAGTTTATTTAGAACTAGCCGATCAACGCATTATTGGCTTCCCTGCCAATCGTTTCAAAATATTGAAAGCAGCATCTGATGCATTGTTAAAAAAAGTAGAATTAAGGATGGACGGCACCGCTTTGAGGTGGGAAGATCTGGATGAAGATATCACCGTGAGAGGTATTGTATTAGGAAATTTTCAATTGCCTTGAACTACCTAACCGAATAAAGCTCCTTCCCTTTCTCATTCCATTCCCTGCGTATGAAAGGTTTTAACTCCTTATCAAAAGGCTCCTTTGGGTAGCTCACTATTTTCTTGCGTTTACCATTAGGATAGTTTTCAATCCAATCATTCACTTTTTGGTCCCACTTATATTCTCCTTGCACGGCAACGGTTCCGTTTTCATGCAGCTGATAAAAATAGCCTTCCCGTTCACCGTATTCAATGGGGATAATCTCTTTCATTTTCTTACGTTCTTTGGGATCATAGTACGTTACCAGTGATTCCTTCGGCCACCCTTTGTAATACTTTTCTTTGTCTTCCACCAAATCCTGGCGGTCATACTTCATCCAGCGTCCGTGTTTTGTGCCTTTGTAATAAATCCCTTCTTCCAGCAATGTTTCGCCTTGCATTCTTTTGTAAGGGCCATGAAGTAAAACTCCTTTGCTGGGATCGAAGGTGGAGGTTCTTCTAATTTCCCTTCTGGTGAAATCGTACCAGTAAATATCGCGGGCAAAACCGCTTGGCTTATCGGGTTTCCGCAAATAATAAAAGAGCTCTACCGTAATTCTTTCACCATATCCTTTTCGGGTAAATCCCTTTTTGGTTTTAATGCCGTAATAAACTTTTTTTTTCGGCTTCTTTTTTTTGGAGGCGATCGGCTCATCAATTTTTTCATCCAGTTCCAATAAGCTGAACGGCTTATCGGTATCAAAGGTAAACTGCCCTTCCTGAATGCGGGGCTCAACACCTTGTGCCAGAAGAATGTTTGGAGATACAATACAAATCAGCCAAAGGAGTTTTTTCATTAAACAACGAAATGGGTGCGACAAAATATTTGGTTACACAAAGGCGCAAGTCTTTTTCACTTTGCGATCTTTGCGGCTTTGCGTGAAACAAACGAAGTTAGGCAAAAAATATTTTGTAACTTTATAATAACTATGAATTTGGATATCATCTCTCCCCCGCGCACCATCATGGAAGTTTTCAAAATGCTTCCTGAAGGAACGCTGGCCGAACTTATTAATGGACAAATTTATATGTCGCCAGCACCAACCAACAGACATCAACGAATTTTAAAGGCACTGTTAAGGACAGTCGATGATTTCGTTGAAAGGAATGCCCTTGGAGAAGTTCTCATATCACCTGTGGACATTTTTTTTGATGATCATCAGAATGCAGTGCAACCCGATCTTGTTTTTATTACCAAGAGGAATCCAAACCAATCCTTGGATGATGAAGCTTACCGCGGCAGCCCTGATTTATTAGTTGAAATTCTATCCCCCAGCAACAACAATCACGATCTAATCGTCAAAAAAGACCTCTACGAAAAGTTTAGGGTTAAAGAATATTGGATCATAGACCCAACTTCAAAAGAGAGTATCGTTTATCAATTGATTGGAAAAGAGTACAAGCTAACGGCAAAAAATACGGCCACTCTTTTTTCCCCTTTGCTTAATTAATCTTTTATATACTGATTGCTTATCAAGCCAAAAGTAGTCTTTCCCCTCCTTCTCTAATGATCATTAAAAAACTGGCTGCTCCTCTTATTAACGATAAGCTGCTACAACAGGCCGAACACTGTTACATCGCTACCGCTGAAATTTCGGAAGAGGGATTTGACTTTATACGGAGCCGCATTCCTACGAAAACCAAAATGGACCTGGTGACCGGAATGAACGGAAAAACATCTCTTGAAGTGCTCAATCGAATATGGAAAAATTATCAAGGAAGGATAAACCTGAACTTCTATTCCAGAAATATCCTTCATGCCAATGTTTACGTTTTTGATTTACCCTACCGAAAGTCGGTGGCCTTTGTAGGCTCAGGCGCATGTACGCTTGGAGGCCTGAAAGACCAGGAAGAAATATTTTATAAGATTACCGATCCAAAAGAAATAGAAACAGTAATGTCGTGGTTCACAAGTTACTTTGAGTTTTCAGAACCACTTTCGGAAAAATTCATCGAAGAGTATGAAGTGTTGATAAATAAAAATCGCGCCACCCTTTCCGAAGAGAGAAAACCTCCAAGGTCTGTTTACTGATGTAAACAGACCTTGGAGGTTTAATAACGAGGCAAACTAACCCACCAACTCCACACTCCTTTTAATAAAGCTGGTAAGATCCGCACCCGTTAACATATTCTGTGAAAGAAGTGCGAGGTCATACGCCTGCTTGGCAAGCTTGGCTTTTTGTTCTTCAGATTCAGCTTTCAATATTTTCTGCACAATCGGATGGTTGCCGTTAATGGCCACATTATAATTATCCGGCATGCTTCCCATAAAGGCCATTCCACCGCCACCTCCAGTTTTGGCCATGTCTTTCATCCTGCGCATCCACTCACTC
>JANOLM010000088.1:0-9463 GCA_031419815.1 Bacteroidia bacterium | reverse complement strand
TATCAGGGCACCACGGGTCCGCTATCAATCTCCATCTATTCAAAGAACGTTACTGATTCCAATCCCTAGCCCCTTGCAAAACCTCCGCTCTGCAAACTCTAGAAACCTCCTCAATTTGTGGATCCTATCATCTCCTCTCTCCTCCCCTCCGCTATCCGTCTCCAACCGAAACTTCCTGCCTTATCCATTTTGGGAGTGCAAAGGTATGCTTTGACCTATCACAAAGCAAGACTGCCAGAAAAATATTTTTACGCCTATTTCCGGGTTCTGTGGATTGTTTGCGTCCTGTCTGGGCCAGTAGAGATCAACGTTATGGGAACGTTGAGTGCTTTCTCAAGAAATTTGACGTACTGAGCGAGTTCCATTGGAATTTGATCTTCTGAAACACCCGTCAAAGAAGTACTCCACCCTTTTAATTCCGTATAAACAGGTTTTATTTTTTCATTCACTAATTCATATGGCACAAGTTCTGTGATTGATCCATTACTTAACTCATAATGTGTGCAGACCTTTATTGTTGGAAAAATGCTTAACACATCAGCCTTCATCATCAACAACTGAGAAACACCATTGATCATTATTGAATATTTAAGGGAAGGCAAATCAATCCACCCGCATCTACGTGGGCGCCCGGTTGTCGATCCAAACTCATTGCCTTCCTTACGCAGTTTTTCTCCTTCACTGTCTAAAAGTTCGGTAGGGAAAGGACCGCTGCCAACTCTTGTGCTGTAGGCTTTAAAGATGCCATAAACTTCACCAATGTTTTTTGGGGAGACACCTAACCCAGTGCATGCGCCAGCAGAAACAGTGCTTGAGCTGGTGACGAAGGGATAGCTTCCAAAATCGATATCAAGAAGAGAGCCTTGTGCGCCTTCTGCTAAAATCGAAGAACCTTTTTTTAATTCATCATTGATAAAATATTCGCTATCTATAAGATTGAATTGTTTTAGAAAAGAAACTGATTCAAGAAATTGTGATTCAAGTTCGCTCCAGTTAAATTCTATATCATGTGCTTTTAAAATTTCAAAATGAATGTCAGTAAGTTTTTTGAATTTCTCCTTGAAGGTTTCGGCCAGTATGTCGCCCACACGCAATCCCTGTCGGCCAATTTTATCTTGATAGGAAGGGCCAATGCCTTTTAGTGTAGAACCTATTTTATGCTCACCTTTCGCCTTCTCGTAAGCCTGATCTAAAAGGCGATGCGTTGGAATAATAAGTGTCGCTTTTTTTGAGATGAAAAGATTGGCTTTAACATTCAGGTTGTACTTCTGAAGCTTTTCTATCTCTGTTTTAAAAACGGTTGGATCGAGGACGACTCCGTTACCAATAATATTCTTTGTGTCTTCTCGGAAAATTCCAGATGGAATTTGATGCAGCACATGTTTTATTCCGTCAAACTCAAGTGTGTGACCTGCATTTGGGCCTCCTTGAAAACGCGCTACTACATCGTACTTTGGAGCAAGGACATCCACAATTTTTCCCTTTCCTTCATCGCCCCATTGAAGGCCTAATAATACATCAACCTTCATCTTAATAATTTAAAAAATGGGTAGTAGTTAAAAGATAGTCGGCAGTAGGCAACTGGCAGTAGGCAGGCATAAGAATAAAATTACTTTTTGGAGACTTCTTCTTCGGACTTGATGATTTGGAAAATAGCATTCAGTTTAGTGATTACCAGTAATTTTTTCACGCTTTCGGAAGGATTCATCAAATAGACTTCTCCCCCTTTATTTCGGAATTTGGTAAGTATGGTAATCAATACTCCAATGCCACTGCTGTTGATATAGCGCAATTCGGCAATATCAATGATGCAGGTCAACACTTTATGACTTACAGCATCATTGACAGCACCCACTAATCGTGAGCCGTTATCCTCTCCAATTAAATCCCCTGTAACTCTCAGGATCAAGGTGTTTGATTTTATTTCTTGTGCAAAGTTCATGACTTTCTACTTTCGCAGTTTTTCTTGGTACAATTAGCATACAAAATTAAAGAATGGTGCATTACATTGAATTGCATCAATTCCTCAACCGTATTTTGAATATTTTGAATTCTTGGATCACAAAACTCGACTACCTTATGACATTCTGTGCAAATTAAGTGATCGTGCTGCTTAAACCCATAGGATTTTTCGTACTGAGCCAGGTTTTTACCGAACTGATGTTTACTTACCAAATCGCACTCCACCAACAAATCCAAGGTATTGTAAACGGTGGCACGGCTTACCCTGTAATTCTTATTTTTCATGTTGATGTAAAGTGACTCTACATCAAAATGGCCATCCAACGTATAGATTTCCTCCAGAATGGCATATCGTTCCGGAGTTTTTCGAAGCTCCCTTTTTTCAAGGTATGTGGTAAAAATCTTCCTTACCTCATCGTAAATTTTATGATTTAACGCCATTCTTAAAAATAACGAGCAAATATAGCAACCCACCCTACCTATTCAAAGACATTTAAAATTCGAAAATTGGAAGGGATTAATTACTCCGTGAATCAAACCTTGAAACTGTAACAGCACCTTCCACCTTTTCTAGTTTGCTGATGAGCAGATCGAGATGGCGCGTGTCATTTACGTATAGCATAATCTCTCCTTTAAAGATACCATGATCGGAATTGAATGACAGCGAACTCATATTCACCTTCAACTCTTCGGATATAATTTTTGACACGTCATTGATTAGTCCTACACGATCGGTGCCCACGATTCTCAATCCCGTAAGGAAAGCCACCTCATATTGTGAAGTCCACTTTGCTTTAATAACACGATTTCCATGATTGGATAGAAGCTCGGCTGAATTGGGACAATTGGTACGATGAATTTTTATTCCCTCATTGATTGTAACAAAACCAAATACATCATCTCCTGGAATGGGTGTGCAGCACTTTGCCAATTTATACTCCACCACATCCATATCTTCACCAATCAACAAGATATCGTCATAACGGCCTTTTACTTTTGTGATTTCCTGCTCAATATTCCTGGCGTCTTCATCGGAATTGTGAGGTTTGTTTTTTAGCGCGGATGATGGCTTGAATTCTTTAAATTTTTTAAGATCGCTTACCGTGATGATGCCTTTGCCAAAATTGTAATATAAATCAAACTGAGAGTTAACGTTAAAATAAGAACGCAACTGTTCATTTACCTGACCGTTGACATCAATTTTGAGTTGCTTAAGTTTTCTTTGAAGTGTTTCTTTTCCTTCTTCCGCTAGCGCTTTTTTATCTTCTTTTAAAAATTCTTTGATCTTCGATTTGGCCTTCGGGCTCACCACAAACCTTAGCCAATCTTCGTTTGGCATTTGTTTGGCGGATGTGAGGATCTCAATCTGATCGCCATTTTTCAGTACGTGATTAATGGGTACAAGCTTTTGATTCACCTTTGCACCAATGCATTTCGCACCAATGTCGGTATGAATGTCAAAAGCAAAATCAAGAGCTGTTGCACCTTTTGGCAACGTCTTTAGCTCACCGCGAGGAGTGAATACAAAAACTTCTTCATTAAAAAGATTGCCACGAAAATCATCTACAAACTCAAGTGCACTTAAGTCCTGTCGTTCCAACAATTCGCGGACGCGAACGAGCCATTTTTCTAGATTTGATTCATTGTTGACAGCAGTGTCTTTATATTTCCAATGAGCCGCATAGCCTTTCTCAGCTATATCATCCATTCTGCGCGTGCGGATTTGAACTTCTACCCACTGCCCATTTTTTGCCATAACAGTGGTGTGAAGTGATTCGTAACCGTTACCCTTGGGGGTACTTATCCAGTCTCGAAGCCTATCTGGATTTGGTGTATAGTAATCGGTGACAATGGAATACACTTGCCAACAGTATGACTTCTCTTGTTCCAGTGAAGTATCGACAATAATTCGAATGGCAAACAAGTCGTAAACTTCCTCGAACGGGATATTCTGCTTTCGCATTTTATTGTAGATCGAGAAAATTGATTTGGGCCTGCCCTTTATTTCATATTCCACTTTAAGTTTATCAAGTTCATCAGTAACCGGCTGAATAAACTGTTTAATAAACTTGTTTCGCGAAGCCCTCGTATCATCAATTTTGCTTGCAATGTCCTTGAATACTTGATTATCGGTGAACCGTAGGTATAAATCTTCCAACTCTGTTTTGATGGCGTTGAGCCCAAGTCTGTGGGCAAGGGGTGCGTACAGATAAATTGTTTCTGACGCTACTTTAAGCTGCTTATTGCGAGGCATGCTATCGAGCGTGCGCATGTTGTGAAGACGATCGGCAAGTTTGATAAGAATGACCCGCACATCCTCTGACAACGTGAAGAGCATTTTGCGAAAGTTCTCAGCCTGCTGCGAAGTGCCATATTCAAATACTCCGCGAATTTTAGTGAGGCCGTCAATGATTTTTGCAATCTTCTTGCCGAAAATCCCCTCGATAGTTTCCAATTCGATGTCGGTATCTTCCACAACATCGTGTAAAAGCGCAGCAATAATAGAAGTAGTGCCAAGTCCTATTTCCTCCACGCAGATTTCGGCAACGGTAAGCGGATGAAAAATGTAAGGCTCTCCTGATTTCCTACGCATGTTCTTATGCGCTTCCATTGAAATGGTAAAAGCCCGCTTAATTAATTTGGCATCGGTATCTTTTAGGATTGGTTTAGCCTTTCGCAGCAGCCTTCTATATCGGCTAATTATCTCTTTCTTCTCCTCTACTTCATCAATTGCCACTAATTTTATTATTTAGTTAATAAGTTAACGGTGGGTCTAAAAACTTCCATTTGATCAACAGTCTTTTAGCTTTCTTCAAAAAGAACAAATGCGGTAAGGGGCTTTTAGAAGGACTTTAAATATAGCGTCAGACATCTTCCCTTATTTTTCTTTCCACATTTTAATGGTAACGAATAATCTCTAAATTTGCACTCCCTTTTTGATTGTTAATTAGAATTTCGCTGATTTGATGCGAAAATTTATGAAACGATTCAAAAAATGCGCATGTGGCGTAATTGGTAGCCGTGCCAGACTTAGGATCTGGTGCCGCAAGGCGTGGGGGTTCGAGTCCCTCCATGCGCACAACAAAATAGTTTCAGGTTTCCAGTTTCCAGTTATCACCTCTGGAAACTGGAAAACCAAAAACTTATAACTCTTAAACTTCATTCCTTTGAACATTACCTTAGACAAACAGAACACCACAGACGGACTTATTAAAATTAAGCTAACCGAAAGTGATTATCAACCTAAAGTGGAAGAAAAAGTGAGGGACTATTCCCGCAAGGCAAACATTAAGGGCTTCAGGCAGGGCAAAGTTCCCTCAGGCGTAATCAAAAAAATGTTTGGAAAGTCTATTCTGGTAGAGCAAGTCAATCAGCTGATCTCGCATTCTGTATCAAATTACATCAAAGACAATAAGTTACGCATCCTGGGCGATCCAATCCCAAATTCTGATAAGGCAAGGACAATCGATTGGGACAATCAGAAAGATTTTGAGTTCGAATTTCAGGTGGGGATGGTGGATGATTTCCAGTACGACCTGTCCTCGAAGGTAAAAATCAAATCGTACTCTATTGAGGTAGATGAAAAAGTAATAGAGGAGACTTTGGGAGACCTGAAACAACGCTTTGGTAAAGTATCATATCCGGAAGTAAGCGAAGCGACTGATAATCTATTTGGCGAAATAGTTGGTATTGATGGCGTGCTGCGATCGGAGGAAGAAAAAAAGAGCTCTTACATCTCTGTTGAAAAGGTGGAGAAGAAAGAACAGAAAAAATTCGTTGGTTTAAAGAAAGAAGACGAAGTAGAGTTTGATATTACTAAAATATTCACGGACGAAAGGTTGACTGCCCAAGCTATCAATGTCCCGATTGAAGAAGCAAAAACTGCCATTGGAAAATATACTATCAAGATTACCACAATTAGCAGAACAGAGCCTGCTGAAATTAATGTAGAGCTCTTTGATAAAGTGTTTGGTAAAGATGTGGTGAAAAACGAGGAAGAGTTTATTGTCAAGATTAAAGAAACCATCTCTGAAAATTATAAACGAGAGACAGACCATTTATTGGATCATGAAATCCAACATCACTTTGTTGATCACACCAAGATAGACATGCCCGATAATTTTTTGAAATTATGGCTAAAGGCTACTAGCGAAGGAAAAGTAACTGATGATATTCTTGAAAAAGAATTTAAGCAATACAAAGAATCCTTAAAGTGGGACTTAGTTAAAAATAAAATTGCTGAAGATTTAAAAATAACCGTAGAAGCTGCAGAAGTTAAAAATAAAGCGAAGGAGATGATCCTGCAACAGTTTGGCGGGCAAGCCTTTGCCGAGCAATTAGGCGACAAGATGGATGGCATTGCAGACAATTATCTTTCTGATCAGGATGGCAAGAACTTTATGAACCTTTACAACCAACTTCGGTCAGAAAAAATCATGAAAACTATTCGCGAGACCATCACCGTTACAGAAAAGAAAGTGAATTTAGAGGAGTTTAAAAAAGTGACTGCCGAGCACAAGCATTAATGCTGAACCTTCCACAATCACAACGCGTTTAAAAAGAGCTTCTGTCAATAGATCGGGGCTTTTTTATTGTCCATTCCTTTAGTAACATTGAAGTTGGGATAACAATATAAAATCAGGTTTTCCGTCTTTACGTTAAATTAATCCGAAATCAAAAAGCTAAGAATATGAACAACAACGAATTCAGAAAGTATGCTGTACAACACATGGGCATGAGTGGAAACACGATTGATAGCTATGCCCAAAAAGTGGAAAACATGACACAATACGTGATCGAAGAGCGGCCAGGTAATTTCCGTGCGATTGACGTATTTACCCGCCTAATCTCCGACCGTATTATTTTCCTGGGTATGGGAATTGATGACCAGATTGCCAATTTGATAATTGCACAACTTCTGTTCCTTGAATCATCCGATCCTAAAAAAGATATCATTATGTACATCAATAGTCCTGGTGGTTCGGTATATGCCGGATTGGGGATTTACGACACCATGCAGTACATCAACCCAGATGTTGCTACCGTGTGCATAGGCTTAGCTGCTTCCATGGGTGCTGTTCTTTTAGCTTCTGGTGCAACAAAGAAGAGATCAGGCCTGCCACATTCACGAATCATGATTCATCAGCCATCTGCCGGCATGCAAGGAACTTCCTCCGATATGGAGATTTCTATGAGACAAACGCTGGAGCTGAAAAGAGATTTGTATAACATCATCTCGAGGCACAGCGGCCAGACATACGAAAAAATTGAAAAAGATTCTGACCGGGATTATTGGATGCGTTCGGCAGACGCAAAAGATTATGGATTAATTGACGAGGTTTTGGAGCGAATTAAGAAATAATTCATCAATTGGCCGGTTTGTCAAATAGCCAATTGTCTTGCCCGAGTCAAATGCGGATAAATAATGATACTTTTGGGCTTCTATTGTCTAACCGGCTAATTTTCAAATTGATCCTTTAAATTATGGCTGAAGTTACCTGTTCGTTTTGCGGAAGAAATAAGAAGGATGTAGACCTGATGATATCTGGCATACATGCCCATATCTGTGATAAGTGCGTGACACAGGCGAGCACCATTTTACTGGAGGAAAAAAAGAACAAAGTCGAGGCGGGAAACCTTCCCAATTTTAAGCTTATCAAACCGCGGGATATAAAGAAGTTTTTAGATGAATACGTGATTGGTCAGGATGAAGCGAAAAAGATCATGTCGGTGGCGGTGTATAACCACTTTAAACGCCTGATGCAGAAAAAATCAGATAGTGATGTGACCATTGAAAAATCTAACATTATAATGGTGGGTGAAACCGGGACGGGCAAAACCTACCTCGCACGCACACTAGCCAAGTTGCTTCAGGTTCCGTTTTGCATAGCTGATGCAACTGTGCTTACCGAAGCGGGCTACGTAGGCGAAGATGTTGAAAGTATTTTAACACGATTGTTGCAAGCTGCGGATTACAATGTGGAAGCCGCAGAACGAGGTATTGTATACATTGATGAGATTGATAAGATTGCACGTAAATCTGATAACCCTTCCATTACACGCGATGTCAGTGGAGAAGGCGTTCAGCAGGCGCTTTTAAAATTATTAGAAGGCACAGCAGTGAACGTGCCACCGCAAGGGGGAAGGAAACATCCGGACCAAAAAATGATTACGGTAAACACCGAAAACATTTTATTCATTTGCGGTGGGGCCTTTGAAGGTATCTCTCGCTTTATAGCACGGAGATTAAACACGCAGCCATTGGGTTTTGTGGCCACCTCTAACAGTCTGCAGCCAGGTGAAATTGACAAGGATAATCTTCTTCAATTTGTTTCGGCTCAGGATTTGAAAAGTTTTGGCTTGATCCCCGAATTAATTGGTCGTTTGCCTGTAGTGGCTTTTCTTAACCCATTGGATCACGAAGCGTTGGCCAAAATTCTAACAGAACCTAAAAATGCGCTGATCAAACAGTACAAAAAATTGTTTGAGATGGAAAACATAGAAGTGGAATTCAAAGAAGGTGCTCTGGACTTTATTGTTGAAAAAGCAATGGATTACAAATTAGGGGCTCGTGGCTTAAGGTCTATCTGTGAAGCAATAGTAAACGATGCCATGTTCGATTTGCCTTCCGAAAAAACTACTGATAGGCTGATCATCAACCGCACCTATGCGGAAGAGAAATTTAGTAAGTCACACTACAGTAAGTTGAAAGTAGCATAAAGATTTACGATTTTAGAATTAAGATTTACGATTTAGCGAAGTCTTGAATTATACTTTCAAATAGTTAACCATTATTCTTCCTGCATTATCTGAGGCCGAACCTGTATCCAGTATTTTATACACTTCATCGTAATCTGATAGCATCTTCTCTCGATAGGATTCATTTTCC
Organism: Bacteroidia bacterium; assembly: GCA_031419815.1. GTDB lineage: Bacteria > Bacteroidota > Bacteroidia > Cytophagales > Cyclobacteriaceae > ELB16-189. Next base: position 612 of record JANOLM010000088.1, on the reverse strand, counting down.
AACAAGTTTTTCAATTCAGCATTCACATTTTCAGATGTCATTGTATACTGAAGAAATTCTTTGATTACTAATCGATTGGCTATCAGGTTTACAAGTGATATGAATTTTACTTTCACAAATCGTATTCCTAAAAAATATTCAATTGAGCTAGCTCTGTAAATGACGGCTTGTGGTACTTTGAACAGACCCGTTTCCAATGTAGCAGTGCCTGAAGTTACGATAGCGGCATCAGCATGAGATAATAAGTCATAGGTTGCATCATAAATGAATTTAACGTTAGGTGTTGAACGAAGTGGGGCATAGAGTTCATCAGGCAATGTCTTGACTGCTGCTACAATAAACTGATAGTCAGGATTTGACTTTACCACTTCAGCCATTACAGGTAACATTCGCTGCAATTCAATTTTGCGACTACCTGGTAAGAGGGCAACAATTTTTTTTTCGTTTGAAAGAGAATTTTTTTTAAAAAATTCAGTATCCTGGTGAAAAGCTTTGACTGCATCAAGCACAGGATTACCAACATAGTCAACCTCCCAATTAAATTGTTTATAAAAATCCTTTTCAAAGGGCAGGATGCAAAACATCCGATCTACAGTTGCCTTAAGCTTCCAG
>JANOLM010000087.1:0-8333 GCA_031419815.1 Bacteroidia bacterium | reverse complement strand
AAGACATCAAAATTTGATCTTTCAAAAACCTGCTTCTGCAACACACCCACGGTATAATTTTGACCAGGCAACCCCAGCGACTTTGTTTCTTTTGTTTGCATATTCATTATTCCCATCCTCCACTTTTCTCCTAATTTTCCGCTTACTCTTGCTCCATATAAAATCGGAACACGTTGTTGAAAACCGGACGAGTCCGCAGCAAGTCCAATTCTTCTGGAAAAGAAGGGTTGCGTAATTGATGTAAAACCAGGAGCAGAAAAAAGGTCACTGTTCTCTAAAAAGAATTGTCTTCTTTCAGGAAACTGAAATTCAAACCGTGTCAGGTTGATTACTTGTTTATCCACTTCCACAGTAGAAAAGTCGGGATTAACGGTGAGGTCAAGATTCAGGGAGGGAGTAATAGCTACTTTTGCATCAAAGCCAGCATTGGCAGTGTTAGCAGAAGTTTCATTCTCATTATCTTTTGACAGCGATGTTACTGCGTAGGGAATCAAAGAAATGTTAGTACCAGCGTGTGGAGCTGGGCTCTGCCATTGCAATTTGCCATAGAACGCCATCGAAGATGGAAAAAACTGAATAGGTGTGGCTATCCAACTTGATACTTCGTTCCGCTTGAGATCCTGCCTTACAAAATTGAGATTCCATTCCTGGCTTTGATTGTATCTAAAAGATTTGAAAGGTATCGCCAATTCGGCAACCCATCGGTCTTCCAATCTGTTCACAGCTGAATACCATTTGTTATCCCAGTTGCCGTTGTATCCTCCTTCACCTACTCCTCCACCAGACATTATACCCTCTCTCTGCACACCATATGGCGTTACATTGAAATAGAAGCCATTGGTAAAATCATTAAAAGGATCCATGTAAACACCCACATTATCATTGAGCGACCACTCGTAATCTCTACGTAGGGATTGAACTACACTAGGCTTGTCATCATCGTAGCACACAAACGATAGATAAAAAAAGTCGTCATCATAAGTAAGTCTTACTTCCGTTTGAAATGCTGGCGGCAGTGAGTCAACCGGATAGTTAAGAAAAAAATTTGTTGCAACTGCTGTCGACTTCCAATCTTCTTCGTCCAGAACACCATCGGCAACAATAGTGCCTTTGGCTTTCGTAATGGCGAGGCCAAACCCTGGTTTATTTCGGGCTTGAGCAAATGCTTTTGTCAGCTCCAATCCGAAGAAAAAAACAAGACAGATAAAAAAAATCTTACTATTCATAATGGTGCGAGTAAAGCTAAAAAAAAAGCTTAAAACTGTAAACCTTATGCCAATACCAGAATCCAGAATCCTTTGCTATTTTTACAGCATAATGACACTACTGTGCAGCTAAACTCCCTCACCGCCATTTCTCCGATAGACGGAAGATATTTTAATACCACACAACCTCTCACTCCTTACTTTTCAGAATTTGGACTCATTCGCTACAGAATATTAGTAGAGGTTGAATATTTTATAGCGTTATGCGAAATACCACTGGAGCAACTGAAAAAATTTCCAAAAGACAAAATACCTGCTCTCCGAAATCTTTATAAAAATTTTAGCGAACCCGATGCATTGGCGATCAAAGAAATTGAAAAAACCACTAACCACGATGTGAAGGCTGTTGAGTACTTTATCAAAAAGGAATTTGACAAACTTAGTCTGAGTGACTATAAAGAATTTATTCACTTTGGGCTCACTTCTCAAGACATCAACAACACCGCCACTCCTCTTTTGCTGAAAGAATTTTTGGAGAAAGAATTCTTACCAGAGCTAAACCAACTTGTTCTTTTATTGGATAGTCAGACCAGGGAGTGGAAAGAAATATCCATGCTGGCAAGAACTCACGGTCAGCCGGCCTCACCTACCCGTTTGGGGAAGGAAATTCAAGTCTTTAGTGAACGCATTAAAAAACAACTTGTTCTCTTAAAGACCATTCCACACTCTGCGAAGTTTGGAGGGGCAACCGGAAACTTTAATGCACATCATGTAGCATATCCTGACATCAACTGGGTTGACTTTGGACGTAATTTTGTTAAAAAGTATTTAGGCCTTGACCGAAGTCATCCTACTACACAGATTGAGCACTATGATAATCTTGCTGCGCTGTTCGATAATCTCAAACGCATCAATACTATACTCATCGACTACAGCCGCGATGTTTGGCAGTATGTAGCCATGAATTATTTTAAACAAAGAATAAATGAAGGTGAAGTAGGGTCCAGCGCCATGCCCCATAAAGTTAATCCAATCGACTTTGAGAATGCGGAAGGGAACCTGGGGCTAGCAAATTCTTTATTCGAACATCTGTCAGCAAAACTTCCTATCTCGCGCCTACAACGCGACCTGACGGACTCTACCGTGCTGCGAAATATTGGAGTTCCATTGGCGCACACCTACATTGCCTTGAAGGCCCTTGAAAAAGGAATCAGTAAACTGGAACTCAACAAAGTGGCAATTGATCATGACCTTGAAACCAACTGGGCAGTGATAGCGGAAGCGATACAAACTATTTTACGAAGAGAGGGTTATCGGAATCCTTATGAAGCACTCAAAGAGCTTACGCGGAACAATGAAAGGATAACAAAAGAAAACCTGCACAAGTTTATTGAAGGACTTGATGTGAAAGCAGGCGTCAAAGAAGAGTTAAAAAGGATAAGCCCCTATAATTATTTAGGAGTTTAGACATTAATATTGGCTAAGGTACAATGCCTTTTTATTCGCAAAATCATAAAGTGTAAGTCTTCTCAAATTATAATAGGAAGTCCAAAAAGATTTGAGGGCATCCAGATAACTGCGCTTGGCACCGTCTTTTTCTGTGAGGGCAATATTCAAATTTGTAATGTCAATCTTGCCAATAAGATAACGGTTTTGGGACACATTGTACCGCTCTTGGGCTACCTCATCTGCTTTTTTGGTAATCTCAATTGATAACCTAAGCATTTCAAATTGCCGAACTTGGGTGATAATCTCTTGTTCAAAAATTATCTGATCTTGCGCAATCACATAATCCCTCAACTTCTTATTGGCATAAGCCGTTTGCATGAGGGCTTTCCTTCGGCCCCAGTCCACAATGGGAACATTAAACGAAATATTGGCAACCTGCTGCCTGGATGGATTCGAATACAAATCAGAAACATAAGGACCCACGTTATTTAATCCGTAAGATGCTGATACCGTTGTATTGTATCGTTGGCCCTTGGCCGCTGCCACATCACTCTCCGCTTCAATTCTTCTTCGCTCAAAAGCAATGTAATCGGCCCGGTTAAGTTTACCGTACTCCAGCGCTTCGTCAATCGCCACTTCAAATTGCGGTATCTGCTCGGGCAGTATCAATTCAAAATTGTCACCATCCTTCAAACCAATATACGTTCTCAATTGAAGGCGGGCATTTTCCAATTCAAGCCTGGCTTGCGCTACATCCTGTTTGGACCGAAGTAACTGAAGCTCCACTTGCAAAAGTTTGTCTTGCGAAGTAGTGCCAATGTTATACCTGCCTTGCTCAATTTTATAAATGGTATCGTTGTTGGCCAGGTTAAAGAGTGCAATCTGCTCATTTACTTGCTGCCGCAATACATCAAAGAAAAAGCTTACTGCTTCCCGCGAAATCCCTTCCATTCGCTCAGCATAAAGACGTTTCGACTCTTCAAATTGAATAGGTCTTGTGCGCTTGTCCCACTTCAGTGGGTTGTAGGCAAAAATAGGTTGGATCAATTGAACATTTAATACTGTAGCACTCCATTGATTAAAATTAGTGACCCGGTTATTAAAAAAATTGTATCCGGTATTGGCTGAGATGGTGCCGCCTGTCAGGGCAATGGGTTGTTGTAATCCAAAGTTGAGATTGGGATTAGTTTGGTTAACGGGGATATACAAAAGGGAACCATCCGGCTGGCGAACCGGTGAAACGTAGTTGGTGTACGCGGGTAGATTTCCATTGAGCCTGAGTTGGGGATTGTAATTGGTTCGATAAGAACGGTATTGCCAATAGCTGGTTTCTTTTTGTGTCTCAGCTTGCTTGGAGAAAATTGATTGCTGCTTAGCCCGATCAATAATATCTTCAATAGAGAAAACATTTTGGGCTTTTGAAGGCAAAATAAAACCAAGAACTAAAATAATTGCAAGTACATTTTTTTTATTCATAGCGTAGGGATGCGATAGGGTCTTGACTGGCAGCTTTCCGGGCGGGGGCTATTCCAAAAACCAAGCCCACTGTAGCGGCCACTCCAAAAGAAAGCAGGATTGAAGAGAAACTTATAATTGTGGGAATGTCGGCAAAACTGGATACAACAAAGGCCATTGTAATTCCTAATATCACTCCTATAATTCCACCTGAAACACTGATCATCACTGCCTCGAACAAAAACTGCTGCACCACATCACTTTTTTTTGCACCTATGGAAAGACGCAAGCCAATTTCTTTAATCCGCTCCAGCACCGATGCCAGCATGATGTTCATAATACCAATACCGCCCACCAGCAGTGAGATGCCAGCAATAGCGCCAAGTACATAATTAAAAATATCATTGGTACGCTGCTGTTGCTTTAATAAAAGTTCGGGGATTTCAATTTCATAATCCACCACGTCATAATGCTTCCGTTGAAGCAGGCGTGAAAGCACCTCCGCTGTTGGTTGAAGCTTGATGGTCTCATCTACCTGAATGACCAGCCGATCTAGTTGATGGTAATTCTTTTTCTGCTCTTCACTTTCCTGGTTCGTATTATTTCCACTGTTAAACACCATACCACGGCTTTGCATCGCTGCAAGGCGAAGCGCTTCAGCTGTAATCATGTCGCGGTTTTTATATCGTATAAGAATAGTTTGAAGAGGAGCATAGACATCCATATTAAAATCACGGATGCCCAATTTACTGATACTCGTAGTGGAGACGGCTCGTTCGGAAAGCACACCTATGATAGTAAGCCAGTGCGGACCGATCTTTATACTTTTCCCGATAGGGTTTTCGGTAGGGAAAAATTTTATTCGAATGGCATGGCCAATGATGCACACAGGAGCACCAGCCTTTCGCTGTCCATCATTGAAAGATTGGCCCTCATTCAATTCAAAATTGAATATTTCAAAATATGAAGGCTCCACGCCCACCAATTTTGCAGACCTGCGCAAACCATTGCGTATCACATAAGTATCCAAAATAATTTCAGGGCTTACTTTTGTTAATCCCGGTATGGTGGACTGAATACTTTTTACATCGCGTATGGTGAGGCCTGGAGAGAACTTTTTCTTATCCTTCTTTCCTACCTTCTCCTCAATCTTTTCCTCTTTTTGTTCAATAATAGGTTTAATGACAATGTTGTTGACACCGACCAATTTTATCTGGTCGAGTATTTCCTTTTGAGCACCATTGCCAATAGCTAACATGGCGATTACTGCTGCTACACCAAATATGATACCGAGGGCCGTAAGCAACGAACGAAGCTTATTGGCAATAACAGCGTTGATAGCAATAAACAGATTGGCTAGCAATCGGGGAGAAAGTATGGTCTTAATTTTCATACAACTGAAGGATCAGACGATGGAGATTATTTTATGACTACTTCTGAGAAACCTTACTGACCACCAAACCTGCGGCAGGTGCAGTATCTTCCTTTAACTCCTTCTCCTCTTTCTTCCTGCGCTTTCCATTCATCTCAGGAAGCAAGTTTATCTTTTGATCTTCCAAGCCCACTGGCATAGACAAGTAAACCCGTTCTTTTTCTTGTAATCCACCAAGCACAACAGCATCGTTGGCATTCGTTTCCCCTACAATTACTTCTTGTTTTATTACATCCAAACCATCTTCTTTAAAAACGTAGGTGATGGAATCGAATTGACTGTGAAGACTCTCCAACGGAACATAGAGGGCACTGTCAATAGCATTAGCAACTATTTTGTTACTGGTCGTCATGGAAGGACGTAGTGTTGCATCGGTGCCATTAATTTCAACTGACACTTCAAAAACTTTGGAATCTGAATTGGGTCGTTGCTCGCCTACATTCGCAACTCGCATCACTACTCCTCTTAATTTTTTATCTGGATAGGCATCCAATCCTACGTCTACTCTTTGCCCTGCTTTTACTTTTCGAACATCTACTTCGTTTACGTAAGTCTTAGAAATCATTTTAGTAAGATCGGGCAATGTGGCTACTGTAGGTTCCCACATATTAATTTGCGACCCAGCCTTGATGGGTTTGCCATCCCAACCCTTTTCGTAAATAACCATTCCATCTTCCGGAGCCATCACATTGAATGATTCAAGTACCTTAGTCATGCCATCAAATTCAGATTGCACCTTTCGCAGCTCTGCATCTACTTCCCGCATCTTTTCAATGCTTTGGTTTTTCTTTATTTTGTAATTTTCTGTAGCCTGATCGAAACCGCGATTTGCTTTGTCATAATTGATTTCATTTTGTTTGATAGTTGCAGGAGGCTCGAACTTGGATTGAGCCAAAACAATCTCCTTCTCTTCCACCGTGTATTTAAGATTAACCAATTCATCGCGCGATTGTCGCATTTGAAGGGTTGTGTCTAACTGAGTCTGATTGAACTTGGAGTTGGCTTTATCCAACTCAATCTGCTTGGCGGTAAACTTATTTTGAAATTCTGAGCGATCAAGGGTGGCTATCCATTCGCCTTTCTTTACTACGGTGCCTTCATCTACAATATTTTGAATAACTACCTGCCAAATCTGGAACGTGCGCAATGACTGCGGTCCTAATATTTTTACGGAGTTCTTTGCTTCCAGCTCACCGGTGGTCTCGATCTCCACCTTGAACAATCCACGTTTCACAGAGCCCATTATATTGGCTGATGACCCTTCCTTGCTTCCTCTTACTACAAAGTAGCCAATCAACAATACAACAAGAACACCAGCCCCAATAAGTAAATTGCGTTTCATGATAGATGGTTTAAATGGTCAAATCAAATTGTCGTTAATAATGCAAAGCGACAAAGAAAGATATTAGTTGTTGATACTCAAATACTACTTTGTGATGATTCGGTTACAGTTAATATCAACTATTTTTCTTCTACGAAAAGAAAGGCAAGTCAATCGAAATCCAGTTATGCCCATCTAACAAAAAAGTACTGATGAAACGTAGTCCACCAGCACTTTCAACGCTTATTAGTGGATCATGTTATTGATTTAGCCCTTTTTTTACCATGATTTTTGCAACGGCAGCCTCTTTTGTAAGTTTCCCAGCATTAAGTTCTTTCAAGACACTGTTCTTAACCGACAATTCCAGGGAGGCCGGGATGTCGCAGCCGCTGCATCGGGTGAGTTTGATATTAAACATGAGCAGTTCATCGTCAGACAGGCTTTTTAAGGTTCGCCCATAATCAAGCATATGTTCTTTGATGTCCTTTTCAAAAACAGGGTATAGTTCTTTTACTTTTTGGTCACGGGTTTCCGAATTAACATTTTCAAGCCGGAGGGTGGGCATTATATGATTTCCATAAGATCCAGGGTTGCTGGAGTACACTTGCATATAATAAATAACACCAAAGTCTTTCAGTCGCTCATAGTAGATATTCTCCTGTGTAAAGTAAGTGGTTGAAAGATCAGGACGATAAAGCCGGCTGATAATACTCGAAAGTAATTCCAGATCAGGTTGAAGTTCATCTTCCATCACACTGTTGATTACTTTCATTTTTGACATCAGTTGATCATTTGTCAACTTACCCTGACGATATAGAACGATGTCCCCTTTTAAAGCTTCAACCGAGATATACGATGGGCTTGATGCATTTACAAAAGCGCCATACCAAATCCTGTCACCTTCACCACGATTGGTGATGGTTATTCTTTCGTTGGATGGAAGTTGAGTGATCAGATCACCGTAATCTGCCAGGAAATTTTTTGAGGCTTGGATAATCTTATTGGTGTAGGCATTGCGCACGCTGTCCTTATTAAATCTTGCGGTAGCAATTTTTAGTTTGCTTTTACGCTCAGAGCCTATAACGTCTTCAGTAACCGGAGAGCCATTCTGAATTCTGATTTTAGTTTTGACCCGCCCCCCTTCTTCCTTAGCCATTTCCTGCTCTTCCCTGGAAATCATCCTTTCCGATTTCATCCGTTGTATTTCTTCTAAAGCTTCAGGAGTTTCCTCCATATCCGAATCGAAGCTAAAAGAGAAGTTTCCGCCCGTACCATCTAAGAAACTAACTACTCCTGGTGGCTCCGGAGTTCCTCCAAAAAACCAGGAAGAGCCCAAAATTTCGTAGGGTATTCTAAACGTTACACCATAACCTGCCATGTAATTTCCCTCAATATCAATTGGAAAAAATGAACGCTTTTCAAACTGTTGTTTAATCATGGTGCCCAGTACGTTCTCACCAACTTCAAGATC
>JANOLM010000086.1:0-6054 GCA_031419815.1 Bacteroidia bacterium | reverse complement strand
AATTTTGTTAGTGCATTATTTGAAAGATCCAGTTTTACTAAAGATTTAAAGTTCTTGTAACTGGTAGGTAAATACGTAGGCTGTTCTCCCCGAATCACGAGTGTTTCCACCTGGTTATTTCTTCTAAGCTTCAACGGTTTGCCAGGTTTGTTATTGAAGATGATGATGGTTTTTAAATTTGGTAAACGATTTGCTTTTTTCTGCAGGCGAGAGAGGGACGTGTTGACCAATTGAAGCACCTCCAGATTTTTACACAAAAACACGTTGGGAGGAAGTCTTTTAAATTTCCCTTTCGAAATACTCAACTCCTTTACCTGGTCAAAGTCTGAATGCTCATTCAAGTTTTCAAAGGGTATAAAATTTGGATCAGGCCGATACACTTTTCTAAAACCTATAATTCCAACTTTCATGAGTTGACTTGTAAGTCGGAAAAGGCTGTCTAATTTTTTTTGGTCTGTGGTATGAGCAAATGATTTACTCAACTCGTTCTGAAGGATAGCATAGCGGGCAGAATCATCTTTTGATTTAAAGATGGGTTCATCTCTTGCGCCTATGAATTCAATATTGCTTTGACTCAAACAAAATGTGGTTAGGCAAAGGAAGAGTAATGTAACAACCGCTCTCATAGTCTCATGATTTAACTAAAACTAAGTATTTAGTTAAAGACATGCAAATCCACAGGATAACACACTTAAATGAGCCCTAAAAAATTTGATTTTTATACTTTTAAAATGCAGTAGATGAGGCGAAAAACCTTATTTTTGACCCTTTGTAAAAACCCATCATGAGCGAGAAGCAAGACAGAAACGAAACTAATTATTCAGCCAGCAATATTCAGGTTTTAGAAGGTTTGGAGGCCGTTCGCAAAAGGCCTTCAATGTACATCGGTGATACTGGCGTAAAAGGCCTGCACCACCTCGTTTGGGAGGTTGTTGACAACTCAATTGACGAAGCCTTAGGCGGCTATTGCGATACTATCGATGTCACAGTCAATCTGGATAATTCTGTGATGGTGGAGGATAACGGTAGGGGTATTCCAACGGATATGCATGAAAAGGAAAAACGGTCGGCTCTCGAAGTAGTTATGACAGTGCTTCATGCGGGTGGAAAGTTTGATAAGAACACATATAAAGTATCAGGCGGATTGCATGGAGTAGGTGTTTCATGTGTTAATGCCTTATCCGAGATGCTTCTTGTAACGGTTTACCGCGAAGGGAAAATATTTGAACAGGAATATGTGCGGGGAGCGCCTAAATACTCAGTAAGAGTAATCGGGCAGTCTGAACGCAGAGGTACCACTGTCCTCTTCAAACCAGATACAGAAATTTTTACGCTCACCACAGAATACAACTATGAAACAATTTCTTCGCGCCTTCGTGAATTAGCGTTTCTTAACCCTGGTATTCGACTTAATCTTAAAGACTTGCGGGATTTGGATGAAAACGGTAACGCAAAAGCAACAACTTTTTATTCAGAAGGAGGTCTACGAGAATTTGTAGAGTACTTGGATTCAACTCGAGAGAAATTGATTCCGCGTCCGATCTATATTGAAAATGATAAAGGTGAGATTCCCGTGCAGGTGGCCATGGGATACAATACTGCCTATAGCGAAAATCTGATCTCATATGTGAATAATATCAATACCCATGAAGGTGGCACTCACGTTGCTGGTTTTCGCAGGGCTCTTACACGCACATTAAAAAGCTATGCCGAGAAATCAGGCCTTCTTGAAAAAGCAAAAGTGGAGATCAGCGGAGACGACTTCCGCGAAGGACTGACGGCTGTGATATCTATAAAAGTTGCCGAACCTCAGTTTGAAGGCCAAACAAAAACAAAACTTGGCAATTCGGAAGCAATGGGAGTAGTAGATCAGGCAGTGGGAGAGATGCTTCAGAATTACTTGGAAGAAAATCCTCGTGAAGCAAAGCTTATTGTAAGTAAGGTAATTCTGGCAGCACAAGCGCGACTTGCTGCAAAGAAGGCGAGGGAAATGGTTCAACGTAAAAATGTTCTCTCGGGAACGGGACTTCCAGGCAAACTGGCCGATTGTGCCAGCTCTGATCCATCCATTTGTGAACTTTATTTAGTGGAAGGTGACTCGGCAGGGGGATCTGCCAAGCAAGGCCGTGAAAGACATTTTCAGGCTATTCTCCCTCTTCGCGGAAAAATTTTGAATGTTGAAAAAGCACAAGAGCACAGGATTTATGAAAACGAGGAGATAAAGAATATGATCACGGCATTGGGTGTAAGTTTTGGCACAGAAGAAGACCAGAAAGCACTTAATACAACTAAACTGCGATATCACAAAGTAATAATAATGACTGATGCGGACATTGATGGTAGCCACATCCGCACACTAATTCTTACGTTTTTCTTTCGTTACATGAAGGCGTTGATTGAGCAAGGCTTTATTTATATCGCGTTGCCTCCGTTATACTTATTGAAGAAGGGTAAGGATGAACGCTACTGTTGGAATGAAGAACAACGCGAGGCACTTACAAAGGAAATGAGCAAGGATGGCAAAGAAGATAGCGTTGGTGTTCAACGCTATAAAGGTTTAGGTGAGATGAACCCTGAGCAACTGTGGAGCACCACAATGGATCCTGCGAGAAGAACATTGAAGCAGGTAAACATCGAATCTGCAGCAGAAGCTGACCATTTATTTTCGATGCTCATGGGCGATGAAGTTGCCCCGAGAAGAGAATTTATTGAAAAGAACGCGAAGTATGCCAAGGTGGATGTTTAAAATCTTTCTCCTTAGGCCTTCAAGATTTTCAAAACTAGGGTTTGAGTTTGAGATTAACGATTAACGTTTAACGATTTAATGTTGTGAGCACGGCCGAGACACTATCAACTATTGATAGTAAGATTTCCCAACAAATACTGGATAGTAATTACATCAGCCGCGACTTAAGCTGGCTGCGGTTCAATTACCGTGTATTAGATCAGGCCAAACACATTGATCGCAGTATTTTTGATCGGTTGAAGTTTTTTTCAATCACCTCTTCCAATCTCGATGAATTTTGTACCATTCGTCTGGGAAGTTTATATAACTACCTGGACTATGGCAAAGAGCGATACGATTACAGCGGCCTTCGTGAAATTCCTTTTCGCCAATTATTGCTGTCCGAGATCAGGCGATTTGTGAATGATCAAAATGATTTTTACATCAAAAAGCTAAAGCCTCTTTTTGAAAAGAATAATTTTAGGATTGCCGATTATAATTCCCTTTCAGTTGAGTACGCAAGCACAGTGGATCAATATTTTACCCGCACGGTGTATCCCATGCTCACCCCGATGGTTTTTGATGGCTATCATACCTTTCCCACACTAAAGAATAACAGACTCCTGTTTGGAGTAGTTACAAAAGCTGCAGGTGAAAATCCCAATCAGCAAAAAGCTTGCTTCATACAAGTACCAAGCAATCTCCCACGCTTCTTTGAAATTACGCAGCCGGATGGCATGGTACTTTTTATTCCTATAGAAGAAATCATTCGCCATAATATTCATAACCTTTTTAGGAATGTTGAGATATTGAGTATTAATCTTTTTCGCATCAGCAGAAATGGAGACTTTACCTTAGAAGAAAGTGAAGACATTGAATCTAATTTTCTGGACGAGCTTAAGAGAAAATTACAGACGCGTAGAACGGGTCGGGTTGTGCGCCTGGATATTCAACAGAATCCTGATCCGTGGTTACTGCGCTTGCTTAAAATTCAGTGGGATCTTGATGATGCCAATATTATTTCCATTCCAGCAGAGGGGATGATTGATTTTAATGGGTTGGTACAGATTATTGGTCATAAGGATTTTAAAGACAAGCGTGCACCCTTGCATCCACCCCGAAGACCCGTTTCATTTCCGGAATATGGCACACGTGACCTTTTTGATGTTTTGAAAGAGCGCGATGTACTTCTTCATCATCCTTATGACTCTATTGATCCTGTGCTGGAATTGATTGAAAAGGCAGCGGATGATCCAAAGGTTCTGAGTATTAAGATTACCATCTACAGAGTGGCAAAGGAATCGCGTATTACTGCAGCTCTCTTGAAAGCAGCAGAAAATGGCAAGCACGTTTCTGTATTATTTGAGGTGAAGGCTCGTTTTGACGAAGAGAATAATTTGCGTGAGGCGCAGCGGCTTCAAAAAGCTGGTTGCTTTGTAATCTATGGTGTTAGCAGCTTAAAGACCCACACCAAGCTTTTGCTCATTGTAAGGCAAGAGCAAGATAAAGTCTATCGCTATGTTCACCTTTCCAGTGGCAATTATAATGAGTCCACGTCAAGGCTTTATACTGATGTAGGTTTGTTGACGACCAATGAGACTTATGGTAATGATGTATCAGAATTTTTTAACGTTATCACCGGTCATTCTCAACCTTCTGCTTATCGCAATCTGATAACGTCTCCTCGGGATATGCGCATCCAACTTTGTAACCTGGTAAAACGTGAAGCTGAAAATGCGAGAAATGGAATAACTGCTGGAATCATTATAAAATTTAACTCTATTCAGGATAAAGAGTTGATTGACGCTTTGTATGAAGCTTCACAGGCTGGAGTGTCCATCAAACTAATCGTTAGGGGGATGTGCTGTTTGCGGCCAGGCAGAAAAGGTTTGAGCGAGAACATTGAGGTTATCTCCATTGTAGGGGAGTATCTTGAGCATGCGAGGATATACTATTTCCACAATGCGGGTGCACCCAAAGTTTATATTGGCAGTGCCGATGCTATGGTGAGAAGTTTTGACCGAAGGATTGAATCTCTTTTTTTATTAGAGCAAGAATCCTTAAAGAAGCAAACGATGAACATTTTGCGTTACAATCTTTGGGACAATGTAAACTCCTACACACTCAAAGAAGATGGCCGATATGTAATCAAGGAACAGAATGGAGAACCCGTCTTCAATTTGCATAAAGAATTTTATAACATAACCCTGGATATTGTGCAGGATGTTAAATTATTCTGAGATCAGAATGATCCTTTGAATTCTATTTTTTTCTGGCTTTTATTTTTCTCAAGTAGGTGCATGAGAATTCCGTCTTTCAAGCCCACCTCAGGTACGAACATATTTTTCGCCTGTGACCATTGCATTACTTTAGTGTAAATGTCGATGGCGGGAAGGATCACATCTGCCCGGTCAGGGTTCATCTGTAGTTTATAAATCCTTTCTTCCAATGAATGTGTGGCAATCATATCACGGGTTTCTATAATTTTTTTAATGGAAAGCATGTGATGTGGTTTTTGTTTAGCCAATTCAAATAGCTTGCTGATATTGCCACCCGTGCCTACGGCCGTTACGCTGCCATACTTTTTTTTCACATTTTCCCTTACCCAATGCTCCATGTCTTCCCACATCACGGGTGAATCATGGTGCTCAAGTACGCGCACTGAGCCGATCTTGAAGGAACGTGTTTTTATTTTCTTACCCTCGGTGTAAATGTTTAACTCAGTGCTACCACCACCAACATCAATATGCAGATAAGTCTTATCGCTCAGGTACGAATAGATGGCCTTGTTGATAAACTCAGCTTCCTGGTTCCCATCAATTATATTAATAGTAATGCCTAGCTCGTCAAGTACTTCTTTTGCCAATTGCTCCCCGTTTTCTGATTCGCGCATAGCAGAAGTAGCACAAAACATATAATCGTCCACTTCATAAAGCTCTAGCAAAAGCATATACGTCTTCATTAGCTTTTTAAACTTATTCATGCTCGCCTGTCCAATCCGATTGGTGGTGAAAACATCGTGGCCTAAGCGAAGTGGAAATCGAACGTATTCAAGTTTTTTGAATATAATGGTAGGGCCGTGGTCGAGTACGGTAGAGATTTGAAGGCGGATGGCGTTAGAGCCAATGTCGATTGCAGCGAGTTTCAAACAAGGCATTGTTTTGTCACCCAAAGATCATGAAATGGCCTTTGTTTTAAAATTAGAATTGAATTATATTACATTAAATTTTTAAAGTTTGTTTGTGAAACTAAAAAAATTTAGCTGGTTTATTATTGTAGCGCTCTTCGGGTGTTATGAGGTTCCTTCCCCTGATGATACTATCGTTCAG
>JANOLM010000085.1:0-3080 GCA_031419815.1 Bacteroidia bacterium | reverse complement strand
TGTCGATAACCCAATCCTGAATTTCTTTTAGTTGACGTACTGTTTTTCCAGAGCCTTCCAGGGTATACCGATATATTTCACCAGTAGGTCCTGAGGGCGGCTGTATCTCTGCTTCCGCTCCTTCGGGAAAAGTGACATTCTCGATTTGATTATAAGCCACCTGACGTGCATAAAAATCATCCACATCATCTTCAAAAAAGATGGTGACCACCGATAATCCAAAAAGAGAGATGGACCGAAGACTAGTCTTCTTCGGCACAACATTCATTTCTGTTTCAATGGGAATGGTTACGAATTTTTCAAGTTCTTCGGCACTTCTGCCAGGCCATTGCGTGATGATGACCACGCGGGTATTGATCACATCCGGAAAAGCCTCAATGGGTGTAAGCAAAAAGCTCCGAAGCCCTAAAGCGATTATCACGGCCGTTCCTAAGAAGACCAGTGCCTTATTGTTCAGTGAAAAATCAATGATGCCTTTTATAAGATTATTCATCGTGGTGGAAAGAATCTAAGCTGTTTATTTTTTTTGATTATAGGCCGTGATGGCAAAGAGAGAACCTTCTACAATGATCCGATCGTTTGGTTCAAGTCCTTGTGTTACTTCTACAAAATCACTGAATTTTTTTCCAAGGGTGACCAGCACTTTTTCAAATGTGTTAGTACCCGTTTCTTTCATAACATAATAGTTGTTGTTCTCCAACACTAACGCTTTTTCAGGAATGGCCAGGACTTTTTCACTGGTTGTAGAAGTGATAACTACGGTGGCAAACATTTCTGGTTTTAGCATTCCGTTTTCATTGTTGAGTTCTGTGCGCATCCGGATGACGCGGGAGGCCGGGTCAAGCATAGTGGATATTTTTTTGATGGAGCCTTTGAAAGTTTTATCAGGATAGGCTATCGTATTTACCTTTACCAGATCGCCTTCTTTCACTTTGGCCATATCACTTTCGTGCACATTGGCCCACACCCATACGGTTTGCAAATCTGAAATGGTAAAAATATTGGTATTGTTATCTGTACGTATTTGCGTTCCTTCATTGATATTTCGCTCAACAATATAGCCCGAGCGCGGTGCTACTACGCGGAACAAGGCGTCAAGTTGATCGGCAGAACCCCCATAAAGCTCCAGGATTTGTTTTTTCTCGTTGAACTCAGAAAGGGCATTGCTGAAATCTTTTTGTGCTTCTGCATATTCTCTTGCTGAAAGCATTCCGGCTTTGTACAATTCCAAAGCCCGGTTAAGATTGGCTTCCGCTATATCATAGTCCGCCTTGGCAATATTATGGTTTCGCTGATAGGTGCTGATATCTGTACTAAGAATAGTGGCTAGGAGATCACCATGTTTCACATAATCGCCCAGCGAAACATTTACTTTGCTAACGCTTCCGCTGACGATGGGGAAAACCCTAACGACATTGTTCTCATCAAAACTAACCACGCCCACAGCAGTAATTTCATCTGTAGCGGGTTTTTCGAGTAAGGTTTCAATCTTCATATAAAGAAGTTGTTGCTTTGTGAAAGCGATTTTTCCCTTAAGGCCTTGGGGCTCATTTTTTATTTCACTCTTCTTGTTGCAGCCTGCTGCCACTAACAGAATAATAAAAACAAGAACCGAAAATTTCTGTTTCATAAAATCTAATTTTAATAATCAATTAAAGTTTGTCCGACACTGAAGTTTAACTCATTAACATTGTTAAGATATTGTTGCTTCAATTCAATTAGTTGAATGTTGGTAAGGATAAAAATCCGCTGTTGGTCGATAAACTGGAGAAGGCTAATATTTCGCTTTTGGAAGTTCTCATTGGTTCGCTGATTTAGGTCTTTCAATTGCTCCAGGAATTCGGGCTTATAATTTAATAACCCGGAGTTAGAACTTTTGTAGCGATTGTAAGCTGCTACCACCTCGTTGCGAACTTGATTCTCAATTTGCTCAAATTCCAAACTTGATTTTTTAACATTGAATTCAGCAGCTTTTATTCCCCCTTGGTTACGGTCGAATAAGGGAATATTAAATTCAACATTAAATCCTTGATAGGGGCGAACATAGTTACTTCCGCGGTCGCGTGGTTGATAGGCAAATTTTATATCGGGTACACTTGTAGACTTCTGGAGTTTTAGATTTCTCTCCTGATATTTTTTATCAAACTTTTTAACCTGAAGGTCAGGTCGGATAGTAACGGCCTGCTCGGCAAGCGAACGTGGGTCAAAGTCCAGTGCTATTATGGGTAGCTTTTGCTCAACAAATAAAGTGGTGTCCTGGGGGAAGCGCAGAAGAACGCGAAGGTCTGCGATTACTTTTTCTTTTTCATTATAGTTCTCAACAGCGTCAGTTTTTACGGCTAAGTATTCTGATTCCAATCGTAAGGCTTCCGTCAAAGAGATGGCGCCCACTTCCAACTGTTTCCGGGTGGCCTCCATCAGCCTATCGTAACTTAAAATTACTTGCTGGTAGAGAATTTGTTTTTCCTGAAGAGCTGCCAAATCACTGTAGGTATTTCCCATCTCGTATAGCAAGCTTCTCAAAACATCTTCCATTTGTTTTTCAGCCATTTCAACACCCACTCTCGCAAGTTTTACAGTATTGGTATGCTTTCCGGCATAAGAGAATGTTTGCTCTATTTGAAGTAAGTGCTGATTTCTAAAGTGGAAATATTCATTGGCTTCCATGGAGTAGAGATCTCCATTGAAAATGAAGTAGGGGTTATTCCAAACACGTGCCTGAATAACAGCCGCTTTGGCAATATCGATTTCGTAATAAGCAGCTAACAAGCCAAGATTAACTCTCATCAACCTTGCCTTTGCTTGAGAAAAAGATAGCACAGTATCCCTTGCTTGCGCACTTGCTGTAATGGAAATGATACTAAAACTTAAAAAGTAAATTAGCTTTTTCATGCTTGTAATAATTGAAAACTAGAGTAACGGATGTGAGTTGGCGATGCCCGCCAATTCAAAACAGTAGTACGGAGGAGTGAAAGAGATTAAATGATCAATGACCCAAGGTCAAGAAATAGTCTTGAGGATGGTCTCTGAAAAAGCTGCCGTTGTGAATAGGAATCGTACTGCGCCCAATGAATTACTCT
>JANOLM010000084.1:0-7947 GCA_031419815.1 Bacteroidia bacterium | reverse complement strand
CAACATTTTGATCCTGGGCGAAAACGGAACTGGAAAGGAATTGATCGCCCGCGCTATTCACCAAAAGTCAATGCGCAAAGACAGTTCATTTGTCTCTGTAGACATGGGTGCCATTACAGAAACGCTTTTTGAAAGTGAACTCTTCGGGCATAAGAAAGGCGCCTTCACTGATGCCCGCGAAGATAGACCCGGCAGGTTTGAATTAGCCCATGGAGGAACTTTATTTTTGGATGAAATCGGCAATCTAAGTCTTAGCCTTCAAAGTAAATTACTTACCGCTTTGCAATCGAGACAAGTAACACGGGTTGGCTCAAACCATTCGATGGAAGTAGATATTCGATTAATCTGTGCCACCAATTTGAACCTACATCAAATGGTGAAGGATGGAAAGTTCAGGCAGGATTTATTATATAGAATCAATACCGTAGAAATTACTATCCCTCCTCTTAGCGAACGAGGTGATGATATACCTATGTTGGCTAATCATTTCCTTAATTATTATTCCAAGAAGTACAGGAAGGATGTGCTGTCCATTTCATCAGAAGCCCTTACGAAGCTAAAGAAATATGCGTGGCCTGGAAATGTGAGGGAACTTCAACATGCCATCGAGCGTGCATTAATCATGGCAGACTCCCCCACACTTCAGGAAAGTGATTTCTTGTTTAGTCGAAAAGGCAATGATGCAGTTAACGCAGACACACTTAATCTCGATGAAGTAGAAAAAGCTGCCGTAGCAAAAGCCATTCAACTTCACAACGGAAACATATCCAAAGCTGCTGAGGAATTGGGCTTAACGCGCGCATCCCTCTACCGCAGGATGGAAAAATATGGAATTTAACTGGCGTTCTCCTCTGGTTACAAGGATCGCAATTTTGGTAGTTACCATTTTTGCTTTTGCATTCGTTACCGTAGGAAATAATAAAAGCTATATTTTAATGCTGGCGCTACTAGGCGCCATTTTTTTTCAAATAAAACATCTTGTTAAAATAGTAGAGTCTTCCAATGAGGACATTGCATCCTTCCTTGATTCTATTGAATTTGATGATTTGTCTGCTTCGTTTAAAACGGAGAGCCAGGATCGTGGCGTTCAAAAACTCCACAAGGAATTAAATGAAGCGCTGGCAAAGTTGCGCACTTCAAGAAAAGAGCGCGATTCGGAATACCAATTTTTTAAAAATATTGTTCAGCACGTTGGCATTGGTATACTCACTTTTAAGCGAGACGGTTCTATTCAAATTATCAACAGTGCGGCCAAGCGCCTACTTCGGATAAGCAAAGCCGAAAGCATTGAAGACTTGCGCGAAATGAGTGAACCTTTGGTGGAAGCTTTTCTCAAACTAAAAACAGGCGGCCGAGAGTTGGTGCGACTCAAATCGGGCGATGAAGTGATCCAACTTTCAGTTTTTGCCATTGAGCTTACCCTGCGCGGAGAGGAACTTAAGCTTATTTCTATGAGCAACATCCAAAATGAATTAGAGGAAAAAGAAATGGAAGCCTGGCAAAACTTAGTGCGCGTGCTTACCCATGAGATCATGAATTCCGTCACCCCTATTTCGTCATTGGCTGGTGTTGTTGAAGAAGATTTAAAACACAAGCTGGAAAAAGGTACTGAAGTAAACCTGAAAAAGGAAGAGGCTGAGGACATGCACTTGTCTTTGCAAACCATCAGCAAGCGCAGCGCAGGATTAATTCGTTTTGTAAAAGAGTTTAGAAATCTTACACACATTCCCAAACCGATACTGACGGAAGTAGGAGTGAAAAATCTGCTCGAAGAAATGGCCATACTCCATAAAAAAGAACTGGCCGATCAGAGCGTGTCTATTTCTATCTCAGTTGATCCTGAGAATCTTACCATAGGTGCCGATAAAAATATGATTGAACAGGTACTTATTAACCTGATTAAAAATGCAATTCAGTCTTTTGACGAGCAAACCGATAAGCGAATTGAACTGACAGGCTTTGCCAGCGAAAAAGGAAGGGCAGCTATATCTGTAAAAGATAATGGCCAGGGGATTGATGCCGATGCTTTGGAAAAAATATTCATTCCCTTTTTCTCCACCAAAAAAAATGGATCAGGAATCGGATTGAGTCTATCCAAACAAATTATGCGAAAGCATGAGGGACGGATTTCAGTAAAATCTAAATTGGGTGATGGAACCGAGTTTATACTTAGGTTCTAACAACAAGTTTAAGGTTAATCGTTATAGGTGCTAGAATTGGTTACAAGCCATTCAACGGATAACGATTAACTATTAACGGCTACTGATTACCGAAAAGTTTTTTAGCTTTACAAAATAGCTTAATTGACTATGCCAGACATCCAAAAAAAAGTCACCAGCATTCTTACCGAAAAACTTGGAATTTCTGATTCCGAGATTACACCAGATGCCAACTTTGTTAAAGATTTAGGTATCGATTCCCTGGATTACGCAGAACTGGTTATGGAATTTGAACAAACCTTCGATATCAAAATCCCGGATGACGATGCTGAAAAAATGCAAACCATCAGTCAGGCTGTGAAGTACATTGAATCAAAGTTGAAAAAGTAATTATCCATCACTTTCCCTGCAACTCGAAGTAACTGCAAAAGCGTTTCATTCTTTCTGCCACATTTAATAGAAAGGGTTCTATTGTCTCTGGTTTTTCGACCGGGGAAAAAAACCAACCATTTTTTTCCTCATTCCAGAAGACCATAAATTTCTCATAGTGGATGAGCAGAACATCGCGATCATAAATTTCTTCACCTTCTTTATCATACAAGCCTGTAAACTGCAACAGGATATGATCCTTTTTAAACAATTCACCTTTCTGGCAATCAATACTATTTAGCCGCATCAATAGTCTGGCGTCCAGATCCCAGGCTTTAAATTTTATTTTTCGGAGCTTAAAATCCTGTGATGCCATAACGGTTTGATTTTCTAAATTTGAGAGGCCAATTCATGAACGAAAATAATAAGGTATTCTTCATTATCAATAAATATTCTGGCACAGGCTTTCGGCCCGCGTTGGAAGGCTTGATCGTTTCGCAATGCGATGACCTCAACTTAGAATGCACAATTGAGTTTACGCAAGACCGCGGCCATGCAACTGAGTTAGCAAAAAAAGCTTCATCAACGGGCTTCAAAAGAGTCTTTGCTGTGGGTGGAGATGGCACGGTGAATGAAGTGGCTCAGGGGCTTGTGAATACCACTACTTGTATGGGTATTATACCCAAGGGATCGGGCAATGGTTTGGCTCGTCACCTGGGCATTCCCATGAGCATCAAGAAATCGTTAGAGATTCTGAAATCAGAACAAACGATAGATATGGACACCATTCTTTTCAATAAAAAACTATCTGTTAATGTTTGTGGAATTGGTTTTGATGGTCACGTGGCGGGGTTGTTCGGAAAGAATGGCAAACGTGGATTGTTGGGTTATATAAAGTTGGTTACAAAAGAGTTTTTTAGTTTTAAGGATTTTCCGGTGGATCTGCTTGCCGATGGAAAGACTTTTCAACGCAACGTTTTTATTCTGGCCATTGCAAACTCCTCACAGTTTGGAAATAACGCTACAATAGCACCGTACGCTTCGGTATGTGACCAATTCATGGATGTTTGTTTCATCAAAAAAGTTCCACTCTTACAATCGATTGGCTTTGCCGTGAAAATGTTCTCAGGAAAAATAGATACATCCGCTTTTGTGGAGATCATTAAAGCAAAAAAAATAAGTATCCGTTTCCCAAATGCCATGCCCTACCATATTGATGGAGAAGCCATGGAGCCCGAAGCCATTTTTGATATTGTATTGGCCCCATCCTCTTTAAAAATGATTGTCCCAGACAACAACCCTAACCCCAGGCCAGCGTAGCCATTAAGGGCCATCCCAATTAAAGCCAAATGGTGGGTGGCACAAATATTTTAGTAGAAAAACATACCTAAGTTAAAGGTGAAAATCCATCTCATTAATTTGACTAAATTTGTTTAGGTTCAAACAAGGGGATAGTTCTCATGTTGACACGACTTATAATTCTACTCTGTATTCTGACATCCTGCCAACGAGGTCTTATTCCTTGTCCTGGGGGCGAACCATTCAATTTCAAACACAGATCTTCCTACAAAATAAGGCCAGTGCTTACCGCTGAGGTCAGCGAACAGCCAAACACAAAGATTCCAAATGAAAGAAATCCAAAACCAAATGATCGTTTTATAAACAATGTATCAGTGGAAGAATGGGACTGCCCCAAACCTGGCAAAAGGAAATATATGCCACGGGCTGTGAAACAAAATATCCGTAAGAACTGGAAGAAAATTAACGCCACCGATTCACTTCATTCTGCAGCATCACCTATTAAATAATTGAGATCCATCACAGGTTACTCAAATCATTCCATTATTGGTAAATCGATTACATCATCCTTAAATGTAAGAATGATCGGTAAATTTGGTAATTGGTTTTGCGAAGCTTTAATTCACCAGCGCAAACTGATTACCAATCACCAATTTACTGATTACCATTCTTATCCTACCCTCTTCACTTTGAAACCTTCTTGTATCAGAATACCAAGTACTTTATCGCGTACATCGCCTTGAATTAAAATCTCCCCATCTTTCGCAGAGCCACCAACACCACATTTGGTCTTTAGTTTTTTGCCAAGCGATTCAAGGTCATTTATTTTTCCAATAAAACCAGACACAAGAGTCACTTGCTTTCCTGCTCTGGCATTTTTATCCAACGAAACTTTAAGTGTTTGCTGTTGAGGCGGCAGTGTGTCGGCTTCATTTTCTGGTTGACCCTGATAACTAAAATCCTGATTGGTCGAATAGACTACTCCTTCCCGATTTTTCCAATTATTATTTTTTTTCATAAGATAGAGACAAACAAAAAGATCACATTCAAAATTAGAATCAAAAAAGTGACAACACCTAAATTAAATTGAAATTCCGTTTTCCATTTCTTGATGATAGAAAGCATAGAAAGCGCAAAGAGCAAGATAGGTGCAAAACCAAAATTTCGGTAAACAGTGGCTAAGTTGTTAAGAACATAATGCCGTTGGGTATTTTCAACGGTCACCAATATTCCAATAAAATGTGAAGTATGTACGTTTAGAGTTGACCCGCGCGGAAAATATTCCAATTCATCATACCCCACTTGAAAATAGTGACCTTTATCTGTCACTAGTAGATCAGCCTTATAGTTGTGCAACGCCATAGTGCGGAGTAAATGTGCATCCGTAACCACTTTCTCTTCGCTGATGTTAGCTGGCAGAAAATAATCCAACGATAAAGCCAAACACAAGACACAACCCGCCCACGCAAGACTTTTAAAGAGCGGCAGTGAACGTTGCATTAACAAAAAGCGATCTGATGGTTCCGCTGGCCGTTGAGGTTTATAGCCAGCCTGCTGCCTTTTCCTATAAGCTGGATCGCGGTGTGGAGATTGAGACGGGTTCTCCGATAAGGGTTGCGTGAGCATCTGATTATACAGGCTCCGAGTAACAGGATCACTCAGTACTTCATACGCCTCATTTATCTCTTTGAAAGCAGCTTCCGCTTCGGGTAACGGATTTTTATCGGGATGCAACAAGAACGCCAATCCCCTGTAAGCGCGTTTAATTTCCTCTTCTCCAGATTGGTGTGGAACGCCTAAAATGTCGTAGTAGTTTTTCAACCGATGATAATGACCAAGCCAATTTCTAGAATAAAACGCGAACTACCACATAAAAAGTGCGTTTAAAAACGAAATGAAGTTGAAAAAATCAGGCCAATTGGCTTTATAACCATTGAAAAATGGCTGGTAATATGGCGTATAGGCTGATTACCGATTACAGCCTAGTGCTTCACTACAAACGTCAATACAGGTCTGCCCGAGTGGCCCACAACATTTTCCGCCACACTACCTGCCATCATATGAGCGAGGCCAGTGCGACCATGCGTTGCCATAGCAATAAGATCAGCATTGATGCTATCGGCAAAATTAATGATCCCTTCCTCTTCTGAAATGTCATTATAGACGTTGATAGTATAATTCTTGAGGAGCAATTTCTTTGCAAATTTTTCCATGTAACCTTTTACCTCTCTGTCGCGCTGAAAATTAGCAGGCGTATTTATACGCACCAGGTGAATGGTGGAATTATAGAGCTGTTGAGTTCGCTTTACAATTCTGGAGAATACCTCCTCATCATTTGCCATACTCGTGGCATAAACAATATTTTTGAAATCACTGGACGATGGCCTTTTGTGAACCGTCAACACCGGACAGTGTGAACGCCTCACCACTTTTTCCGTGTTGGTGCCTATGATCATCTCCTCCATTTTAGTATGCCCTTTTGTTCCCATCACAATCAAATCCACTTTTCGATCAATGATGATTGCATTCATCCCATGAAAAGGATTTCCAAGTCTCAACTCGCCCGTAATTTTAACTGCATTAAAGCGTGGCTCCATCACCAATTTCTCCAACTGTTTCTTTGCTTTCTCCAGTAACCGGTAGGTAAATATCCTGTCTTCCCAATTGGCTTTTTGCCACTCGCCAGATATGCGGTATGAATCAGAGGTTGCCTCCTCTACCACATTAAGCAAAATAATATCAGCTCCGTCTTTTTTAGCGATATCAAATGCAACGTCCACGGCTATCAAAGATGTTTTTGAAAAATCGGTTGGAACAAGTATTTTTTTCATGTTTCAGGTGATTTAATTCTTTAGAGTATAAGTTAAAAGTAACAATTTCATTTAATAGATCGGAAATAATCCGTTTGATTATGTGCCTAAAAGTAAAGGCAAGTCAGCGTGCTAAATATGATGGGAATTAGTGAGAAAGATGATTTTTATCAGGTAAGAAGGATCGACCCCGTACCATCTTTAAAATTCACACTTTGCCGCTGACACATTCCCTCAAACGCCACATGTCCATAAAGAATCAAAGCTTGCCAGAGGATCATTTCTTATGGATAAACCATGCCCACAAAATTAAAACAAATTGAAGAGGTAAACGTATTAAAGCAATTTGATGACTTCCAATTGCTGGTTTTTCTTTAAAAGCATCGATGATGTGTATGGGTAAGAATGCCAGCATCATTACCAATATTCCAAGTGTTGCCAACGAACGAAATCGGGGAATGAATACGCCAACTCCTACCATAATTTCTAAAATTCCCGCCACATAATTGGTACATGCCTTGGGTAAAAAGTCAGGGATGAACGGAAAAAATACTTCCGGTTTTATGAAGTGATTAACACCAGCCACAAAAATAAAAATTCCAAATAGAATTGTTAAAATCAGTTTTACGGTCATCACTTTTTTACCTTTAGTAAATACGGGTTTCAAAAAATTAAAATTGTATCTTAAATTTACGATTTGGCGTTTTACTTACATAAGAATTATGGGCATAATATGCGTTAGTGGCTCAAGAAATATAGGGCATTACTTAATAAAAAGAAATATGAAAAAACACGTTTTAATATTCGGTTGCATTATCCTGGGCATTCTAGGATGTAAGGAAATCGATAAGTTAACTAAGTTTAATATGAGATTTAATGAAACAATTATAATTCCTTCATCCACCGGAATCAATTTGCCTTTCAATATTTTAACACCCGACCTTGAAACAAATTCTGCATCAACATTTGCGATAAACAATACCCGAAAAAATTTAGTGCAAGAAATTAAGTTGACAAAATTAGATCTTACCGTAACATCCCCAGCGAATGCAGATTTTAGTTTTCTTAAATCTATTAGTGTCTTTATATCAGCCGATGGCCTTTCTGAAATTAAGATTGCCTGGAAAGACAATGTCCCTTCTGATGCTGGTACAATTTTAAGTTTAGATGTAACAGGAGTAGATTTGAAAGAGTACATCAAGAAAGATAAATTTGCCCTTAGATTAAATACGGTGACAGATGAATTGTTGACTTCAGACTACCACATCGATGCAACTTCCGTATTCTTTGTAAATGCAAAAGTATTTTGA
>JANOLM010000083.1:0-2454 GCA_031419815.1 Bacteroidia bacterium | reverse complement strand
GCCAGCTTGCCTGCTTCAATGCTGCCAATGTCGCCATCCAAACCAAGAGCTCTAGCTCCATGAATGGTTCCTACTTTCAATGCATTGTGGTTGCTCATGCCTCCGGATGCCACACTCCAAAGTTCCCAATGGTAGCCAAGTCCTTGCAACTGACCGTGCGATCCTACTCCGGCATTTCCGCCAACATTTACTAAGTCATTTACGAAACGTGCGTGATCTTCAAACACGTGCTCTTCTTTCATAAACCATCCTGGCCGCCTGCGCGACTTTTGATCAAGCTCTGATTTTGCAGTAAAGTGATTCAGCTTAGGATCGTTATTTACATTTTCAGTTGCGTAATAAAAATTCTCCGCCCACGGTCCGCCATAAGCAACTAATAAAGTTGGAGTGTAGGTCATCTTTGCTTCTGCAATTGCTGTAGCCACATCTTTATACAAAGGATAGATTGGCAACGCATGTTCATGACCTGAGTAACCATCTATGAGGTTGGTCATATTCAATTTAAAATCAAGTCCACCTTCAGTAGTGGGCATCAGGTTTTGTTCTTTCGCAGCCTGAATGATCCATTGACGATGTTGACGATTTCCGGTCAAGTACATTTTGATGGTCTTGGTATTATAGTATTCTGAGTATTGTTTCAAAATATCTTTGGCCTGATCCGCATCTTTGAGATTGTAAGCCCAGAAGCCTACGCCAGGTCCTGTGCTATAGACACGCGGGCCGATGATTTGGCCAGTCTCTACCAAATCGCTGTACGTTAAAACATCTGTTGTAGCGGTTTGTGGATCGCGTGTTGTGGTTACACCATAAGCAAGATTAGCAGCATACATCCAAACCTGGTTTTTGTGAATGCCCCAGGCTGGCCACATGTGTGCGTGCGTATCCACAAAGCCAGGGACAATGGTTTTTCCGTTCATGTCCATTTTTTGAACTGAACCATCAACTGAAATGGAGCCTGCTGTGCCAACTTGTTTGATGCGGGCGTTCTCAATCAACACATCACCGCGTTCAATTACTTCATCGCCTTTCATCGTGATTATCCGTGCATTTTGAAGCAATACTTTCCCGGAAGGAATATCTTTTTGAACAGTTACTTTTATTCTGATTTCTCCGGGCTTATAACCTTCGTCTTTTTTCTTCTCGTCTTCTTTCCCTGCCTGTCCGGCAGGCAGGTTCTCCTCCTTTTTCTCTCCCTCTTTTTCTTTCGCTTCTTTTGCCTTTTCTTCTTCTGCTTTCTTTTTCTTTAGCTCCAATTCTTTGGCCTTTGCATCATCAAGGTTGTAAGTAAAGAAGGCATTGCCCAAAGAGAAGTAAATAATTTTTGCATTGTTGCTCCAGCTTGGAAACTCTCCACCGAGTTTGGTAATCTTGGTAGCAGGAAACTGAGCCTTATCAGTTTCGGCAACAGAAATTTTAGGAACTTCACCACCTGTTTTTGGAATGGTGACAACATAAAGATCATTATTGATTTGGGCAAAAGCTTTGTCTCCTTCAGGCGCCATCTTAATAATATCGGCATTGGATGGTTCACGCACGGGTTCTGTTGCAGACTCTACCATCATGCAATGGTTTTCGCCCATAGCCGCGCCATAGGTCATGATGCCGGTGATCTTGGCAATTTGTTTTTCATCGGTGCCATCCCAACGAATGGAAAGCAATCCCTTTTGGCCACTGTATAAATAAATGCGATCGTCAGATTTTACAAAATGAGGATTGCTGCGACCTTTGGCACGTGCAATTACATTTACATTTCCACCATCTCCACTTATCCACGCAAGTTCTTCCTGACTGGCGAATGTAACAGGATCTGGATCTTCTTTGAAATTATAAGAGGCGCCTTGTGTGAAGACAATTTTATTTCCCTGAAAAGTCCAGGCCGGATCGGAATACAAAGCGGCAACATTGGTTAAACGTTGTGGCTTTGCACCTTTCACTTTGAAATTAATTTTATAAAGATGGCCGCCATTGTTTTCCCAGGTAGCCCACGCCAGTTGCGTGCCATCAGGGCTCCACGCAGGTTGTGCTTCGGTGAAATCAGATGAGGTTACACGCTTTGGAGATGCACTGGTAACATCCATGGTGTAAAGGCGATTCAAAGCTGTGAAGGCAACTTGTTTTCCATCCGGTGAAACAACAGGATTACGAATCTGGGTTACGATCATATCCTTATCATCCTTGATAGGATATTTAAAATCCACCCGAGGGCCAAGCAATAATTCTGTTTCCATTTCAAGTGGAATGTTTATAGAGGCACCGCCTGCGACAGGAATACGATAAAACTTTCCTCCATAGGATGCGACTACTTCTTTGCTATCAGGTGTAAATGACATCGCTGGCAATACGCCAAGCGGAGCAATAGATTCTTGTTCATCGCGCTGTACGGGATACGCAAGCCATTTTTCATCTCCGGTTTTTAGGTTACGAAGTACCAATCCGGTTTGATCGTTGTAACGC
>JANOLM010000082.1:0-6041 GCA_031419815.1 Bacteroidia bacterium | reverse complement strand
CACCAGCCAATGTAACTTCAATTTGTCCATCGCTTCCTCCAAAACAGGAAACATTCACGATGTTAGTTACGGTAAAGCTTGTTATTGGGGTTCCCGTACATTGAGCAGAAGCTTTACGGTTTAATCCTAACAAAGAAAAGATGAAGAATGATATTAGTACTATCCTTTTCATATCATCCCTTATCAATAATAATTTGAGATTTCTGCAATTTCCTACACATTGGGTTGTCTTCTGACAAGAATTCAACCTGTACCAAGTAACTCTGATCAATTTCTAATCCTTCAAAATGTACAAGTGAATTCCCTTTGCCCATTCGTTTTTGAATTTGCTCTGGCCCTGAACCTTTCTCAATACTTAGCACGCAAACGTATTCACCAAATGAAACAACCTCAACATCTAAAACACCGGAATTTTTAACATTGGTCTCATTCGATATTTTCTTGATAGAGACTGAGCTTTTGCACTGCGAGAATGCATGGCAACAGAAAGTCAAGCAAAAAAGTAACAGACAAAGTTTGGGCATAGTCTAACAAAAGTAAATTTTTCCCTATTATTAAAGAATTGATAGTTAAACAGTTTAGTCGATTTATCTCAAGAAATAATTCAAAAAATCACACCGTTATAAATAACGTTCAAAAAATTATGGTAACCCTAAGTTCTCGTAAAGATGGTATTAAGTAAAAAAATAGACCTATTGAAAAAAGCCTTCTTAACTCATCCAAGTAATGTTTATATCAAAAAATGTAGTTTTCTAAAACTTTCTCTTCAACAGCTCGCTCATTATAAAAGCCTTCTTGAACCCCTCCGGATCATTAAATTCCTTTAAATATGCCATTGCCGGTGTATTCACTTTTTCCTGCCTGTATCCTTTAAACTTATCGAACTGCACCACAGTGTCCTCCAACTTCATGGTTTCTTCCAAGGAAGGTTTTATAAAAGCCTGCTTCTTTGCTTCTTCATAAACCTCGTTAGCCTTATCGTCTTGTTTATAGTCGGAACGCGTGTTTTCCTGACCTTTTTCTTCCTCTTCTATATCATCATCGTAATCCTGATAGTCATAAGGTTTTGCAGGGCGCTGTGTTGTAGTTGTCTGAAATACAGGCTTTTGTTGAACAGGTGGTTCAGCCTTGGGATTCTTGGCCTGTTGTATCTCCCTTAAGAGGTCTTCAAAAGAAACTGGTGGTAGTTCCTGAGAAGTTTCTGTGCTATCTTCCTGTGACGCTGCCTGCTTTTTCTGCTTGCCGCGAGCCTTCGTGATAATGTAAATCAACCCAACAACTATCCAGAAAATAATTTTGAATTCGTCCATAACTTCCAAATATATAAAAAATCTACTTATCAGGCTAAATAAGCATGTTTCACTATTAAAATACTAACCAATGTCGTTTACCTTAAACTTTCATAAAGGCATCCCTAAAAACCTTTCCTTCCTTAATCCTTCTCCCTGGTGAGAATGAGAGCGCCATTGAAATCCAAATGTGAAAATATCCGGACAAATTGTGGATGGTTTGAGAATGGCTAATTTTCCAAATGACAAACCTACGGTTATCTTTGCCACCTTATTTTTTCAACAACCACTACATTCATGCAATTATCGAAGTTGGAGATCAAAGGCTTTAAGAGCTTTGCAGACAAAATAGTAATCAATTTTGATGAGGGCATTACAGGAATTGTTGGGCCAAATGGCTGTGGCAAGTCGAATGTGGTGGATTCCATCCGATGGGTACTCGGTGAACAAAAGACCAGTGCTTTGCGCTCTGAAAAAATGGAGAATGTCATCTTCAATGGTACCAGCCAACGGGCGGCACAGCAGATGGCCGAGGTATCCCTCACAATAAATAATACCAAAAACATCCTTCCAACTGAATATTCTCAAATCACGATAACCAGAAGACTTTACCGTTCTGGCGAAAGTGAATATTTGTTAAATGGGGTGGCCTGCCGCCTAAAAGACATCACCAATTTATTTTTGGACACAGGTGTTGCCTCGAATAGTTATGCCATCATTGAGTTGGGAATGGTGGATGACCTTTTGAACGATCGGGATAACTCTCGCAGGATGTTGTTCGAAGAAGCAGCTGGCATTTCCAAGTTCAAGAAGAGAAAAAAAGAAACGCTGAAAAAACTTGAAGATACGGACACTGACCTAGAGCGTGTTGAAGATTTGCTTTTTGAAATAGAGAAAAACATGAAGAGCCTGGAGAAGCAGGCAAAGCAAACAGAACAGTACTATAAAATTAAAGAAGACTATAAAGAAAAGAGCATCAGCCTTGCAAAGGTGGTGGTGAATAAACAAAAAGAAAAATTCAACACCATCAACAAGCAAGTTGAAGGGGAGAATGATCGTAAGACTAAGCTAACGGTAGACATCGCAGAGAAAGAAGCGCTCATTGAGAAGTCAAAGGCCGACCTGGTGTTGAAAGAGAAAACACTTTCATCGCGGCAGAAAGCAATTAACGAGCATGTCTCAAACATTCGCTTGACCGAAAGCGATAAACAAATTAAAAATGAAAGACTCCGTTCTCTTAACGACCGTGCAACCAGTTTAAAAGATCAAATTGACCAAGACCGGAAAAGCAATGAACGCGCCCGCTTTAGCATTCAAAGTCTGGAAAGTGAACATCAGTTGGCGCAGGGAATTCTTTCGGAGATCACTTCTAAAGTAGAGACTCTTAAATCTGATTATGAAATCCAAAAGACAGCCACGTATACTTTGCAGGGCGAAGCTGATGCATTGCGTCAAGTTCACCGCACACGTCAAGAGGAGTCGTTTGAAGTAAACAAAGGAGTTGAAATCCGCGAAATTCAGGTTTCATCTTTCAAGCAGGAGTTAGAACGAACTGCAACAGATACAAATCAGCAAAGCGCCAGCCTACAAGAGTTTGATAAAAAACTTGTGGTGTTGCAAGAAGATGTCGGTGAGAAAACCGTATACCTGGACAAACTAAAACGCGAAGAGGAAGATGTAATCACACGTATCAGTTCGTTGGAAAAGACCATCGAAATGATTCGCGAGGAGATGACTGAAACGGGTCGCAAACTTGATGCACGCCAAAACGAATATCAACTCACCAAATCATTGGTGGAAAACCTTGAAGGGTTTCCAGAAGCCATTAAATTCCTGAAAAAGAATGTGGCGTGGACAAAAAATGCCCCGCTCCTATCTGATATTCTCTCTACCAGCGAAGAGTATAGAGTTGCTATTGAAAACTATCTAGAACCATACCTCAACTATTATATTGTTGATCACGAATCAGAGGCTTACGAGGCTATTAATATCTTAAGTGATGCCAGCAAGGGAAAAGCAAATTTTTTCATTCTAGATTCCTTCGAGAAGTTTGCTTCTTCACCAGTGGAGATGTATCCCCCAAATTCTTTTCCCGCCACACAGATCATCGAGTTCGACCCGAAGTATACAAAGTTAATGTCGTTCATACTTGACAAGGTATATTTCTATGAAGGCGATGTGAAAAATATTCCTGCAGAAGATAACAACACGTTCATCACCAAGAGCGGCAAAGTAACAAAACGGAAATTCAGTTTGTCTGGAGGTTCTGTAGGGTTATTTGAAGGTAAGAAAATCGGACGCGCAAAAAATCTTGAGAAACTAGAAAAGGAGATTAAAGAACTAAGCAAAAAAGTTGATGATGTGCGCTACAGCTTAGTTGATCGCCAGCGCGAATTAGAGCGATTGCGCAACAATACTCTGAAGCAACAAATTGAGGAAGCACAGAACTCTATTAAGCTTGTCAATGACGAATTCATTTCTGTGAAGACAAAGCAGGAGCAGTTTTCGCACATGCTTAACCATGCCGATTTAAGAAGGGAAGATATTCTTGAAAAAATCGACAGCTTATTAAAAGAATTGGATGAGCTCAGGCCACGGGCGCAAAATGCCCAGCACGAATTGCGCCAGCAGGAAGAAAGGATGAAGGTGATGGTGGCTGATCTTACCGCGCAGAACGAATTGCTCAGTCAAAAATCGGCCAACTATAACGAACAGAATATTTTCTTCCATCAGCAGGAGAACCGCGTAAAAAGCGTTGAACAAGAGATCCGCTTCAAGCAAGAGTCGATGGATCAGAGCGGCATTCGAATAGAAGTGAATGTGGAAGAATTGAAGAAGAGCGATGAGGAAGTAAAACTCATCGTTGAGACCACCCAACACAGCGATGAGACTTTGATCAATCTGTATGCTCAAAAGGAAGATATGGAAAAAGGCCTGACAGAAGCAGAAAAAGAATATTACTCAGGCCGCGGTGAGATTGATCAGTTTGAAAAAGATCTGCGCGAAGTTTCGCATCAGCGTCAAAACATAGACACTGTGCTGATGGAGTTACAAAACCAACTAAGTGAAAGTAGACTTCAGCTTAACTCGGTAAAAGAACGCTTGTCGGTTGAGTTCAACATTGATCTTGATTCTGTTGTAGAAAAATCATCACCGGAAGAAGCCGAAGAGTTATTGAAACTGGATGAAGATAAACTCAGAAATGACGTAACCAAGATCCGGGAAAAGCTCGATAACATGGGTCCAATCAATCCCATGGCAATGGAGGCCTACAACGAGATCAAGGAACGAAATGATTTCATCAATGTTCAAAAAGATGACTTGCTAAAAGCGAAAGAATCACTTTTTACTACCATTAATGAAATTGAAGTAGTAGCAAGTGAAACGTTTATGCTTGCCTTTAACCAAATCAAAGAGCATTTCATAAAAGTATTCCGCTCACTGTTCAATGAAGGCGATGATTGCGATCTGAAATTAGTAGATCCTTCAAAACCATTGGATTCTGAAATAGACATCATCGCAAAGCCAAAAGGCAAGCGACCGCTGACCATCAACCAGCTTTCGGGTGGTGAAAAAACATTGACCGCAACCGCCCTTCTTTTCTCCATGTATTTATTGAAGCCTGCACCTTTCTGTATTTTTGATGAGGTGGATGCGCCATTGGATGATGCCAACATTGATAAATTCAACACCATCATCCGCAGCTTCAGCAAAGAAAGCCAGTTCGTGATCGTTACTCATAATAAACGCACCATGACAACAACAGACGTTATTTATGGGATCACCATGATTGAGAAAGGGATTTCTAGAGTGGTGCCAGTGGATTTGAGGGAGTTGGCGTAACTATAATTCTGATTTATTATCAACGAAATGGCGGCTAAATTTGGTCGCCTTTTCTTTTTGCACTTATTATTTTATATCCTTAAATATGTTTTATATTTGCGATATATACTTATAAGATGGCAACATTTACCAGTACGCTACCCGACAACCTGCTTCAGCAGCTCTCCGAGAAAGCCAATGCCATGTCTCTACCAAAAAATAAACTGATAGAAACGGCTCTTCGGCTTTACCTACAACATCTGGAAAAAGCAGAGTACATAAAGTCGTATAAGCAGGCATCCGAAGACAAAGACATCCTGCTTATCGCTGAGGAAGGAATGGCGGATTATTTCAGTCAGTTAGAAAAATGAAACAAGGTGAGATCTGGTATGCCAACCTGAACCCAACCAAAGGCAGTGAGCAGGCGGGTATGCGACCAGTCGTTGTGTTAAGCGGCAATTTGTTAAATCAACATCTCCCAATCGTAATTGTAGTTCCGCTAACAACTAAAATCAAAAAGTATAAAGGGAATCCCGTCTTACTCCCATCGGCAACAAACGGATTGCCGAGCGAATCCGAGATGTTAGTGTTTCACATTCGCTCTGTTTCGAAAGATCGATTGGTTAGAAAAGTTGGTCATATTGAAGATGACCAACTTGATCGTGCGATGAATACCCTGCATGATATTTTGAAATACTGAGGAGTTCCAATTGTTAATAATGTTTAGTCTCTCCTGATCAGTACAAAATTTCCGCCTTCATCGCCCACATTTTGGATTTCGCCATAAAGTGGGTCAGCATCAAAAGTTGGGGAGTAAGCTAAAAAAAGATAGGTTTGGGATAAAAATTTTATCGAAACGATAGATAGCAAATTATTGGGACAACTGTTCCCCAGCGAGCTGATGGATTACTTTGTAATCAGCAGTTTTCA
>JANOLM010000081.1:0-1935 GCA_031419815.1 Bacteroidia bacterium | reverse complement strand
GAAGACTAAAAATAAAGCAGCTCTTGCTCAATTATATAGGGCAACAGGTATCCCAATTATACTAGACGAAAGCTTTCAAGGGTTAACCGATTTGGACGAAATTGAAAAAAACATACAGGCATTTATTCTAAATTTAAGAGTTTCAAAAATGGGAGGCATTTTGAACTCATTAGAAATTGTCAAGCGTATCAAGGAACTTAAAATACGTACAATTGTTGGAGCTCAGGTTGGCGAATCAAGTCTTTTAACACGTGCTTCATTATTAATTGCCGAGCAGTTAAACGCGTATTGCATTGGAATGGAAGGAGCGTATGGCACACTTCTGTTGGAAGATGATATTGTAACTAGTTCACTCATGTTTGGAAATGGTGGAAAACTGTTGCCATACTCCATTCTTGATAAAAATGCATTTGGCTTGCAACTTAAAGTGCTAGAAGAGAAAATAAGAGTGTTCAGTTAATCACGACCATTGATTTTATTTGCTGAAAGTATAATGTATCAACGATAATCATTTTTACTTTTTCAGTTTGATCTTCTCTCGAAAATTCTTGAAAGTTATGTAAGGCGCTTCAGCAGCCACCATGTTCACCATCCATGCTGGAACAGTGCCACCTGGATCGAGTTCCATTGAATATTCGACCGTTTGTTTAGATTCACTGATTGGGGTAACCCTCCAACTGGAAATAGATAGTGGGATACGCACTAGCTCATCTTTCCTTGGAATATAATCCGCAACACTTTTTCCGATGACAGTTAGAGCTTTTGTCTTCTCATCTTGCGAAATTTTCAGGTGAACAACAAGATCACGATTGCTCATAGGCCAGGGTGCCACCACTTCTGTGTAATAGATAATTTCATTTTCGCTTAACTGTTTGACAAGCCTGGCGTTGGTGGTATTATATTGCCAGTTATTATAGTTCTCAGCATCAAGCCACATGGCAATCATCTGGTTGACGGAAGCATTCACTGTAAATTCTGCCTTAATCAACTTAAATTTGGTGTGTTTGGCTTTGCAAACATAGACTTTGACACTGTCTTTGTCTTTTCGCAGGATGCAATCAGATTGACCGAGTGATGATTCATAGAGAAAGCTGAAAAAAGAAATTAGGATACTGACTTTTAGCATTTTTTGTGGAAGTGGATTGAATTTGGCGGCTAAGCAAGTGCAAAAATAGGCATTCAAAAAATTCTTTTAATGATCTGGATCCAGTCTCTGCTAATTCATTGCGATACTGCGTGAACCTTTAACTATCATTTCATACCTCGGATGGGTGAGGTAATGTACACCGTGGCATTTTCTATTTACAATCCACTTCTAAATCCTTATCTTGAATTTCTTTACCACCAACTATGAAAACACTTTTACTATTCTCGTTCTGTTTCATTTCAGCACAGCTTATGGCGCAATCGCTTGACCTGGTTATTCTAAATGGAAAAATCATTGATGGCACTGGCAACTCCTGGTATCATGGCGATGTTGGGATCAAAGCCGGAAAAATTGTTTTGATTGGAAAATTGAAGAATGCCACCTCCAGGCAAACGCTGGATGCAGAGGGGTTGTTTATTGCACCTGGGTTTATTGATGTGCATACCCACATAGAAGGAGGCGAGCTAACCACACCAACGGCTGATAATTTTATTTTCGATGGTGTCACTTCCGTTGTCACGGGAAACTGTGGTGGCTCTAACCTTGACATGGCAGCTTACTTTCGCAGACTTGATTCCGTAAAAACTTCTATTAATGTAGCTTCAATGATTGGACATAATACCGTAAGGAGAGCAGTGATGGGCGACCTGCAGCGCGACCCAACACCGGAGGAGCAAAACAAAATGGAGACCCTCATAGAAAAGGCCATGAAGGAAGGAGCGGTTGGATTTCAACGGGATTGATTTATGTACCCGGCACGTATTCCAAAACTTCGGAAGTGATTGGGT
>JANOLM010000080.1:0-22404 GCA_031419815.1 Bacteroidia bacterium | reverse complement strand
GCATTCATTCATCCAGGATTTTGTTACACAGTTTTTTCATCATCCGTGGAACGGCTTGCGCTTTTGGGATTTAATTCAGCCTGGATTTATGTTCATGGCCGGCACTGCCATGGCGTTTTCATTGTATAAGCAGAGTGAATTAGGAGTAAGTTGGAACCAACAGTTTTTAAGAATTTTAAAACGCTGCGGATTGCTTTTCTTTTGGGGTGTACTTGATTATGCTGTAAGGCCAAAAGGTCTTTCCTTCGAATTGTGGGATGTGCTCACACAACTTTCATTTACAACATTAATTGCCTTTCTTATTTTCCGTTGGTCAGCACCAGTCCAGATTATTTTCAGTTTGGGGCTTTTACTTCTAACGGAACTTCTTTACCGGTTCACCGATATTCCCGGCTTTGATTTATCCTTTACCGATCAGCATAACTTTGGCAACTTTATGGATCTGGTGCTGATGAATAAAATCAATAATGATGGTTGGGTTGCCATCAATTGCATACCCACAGCAGCTCATACCATTTGGGGTGCTGTTGCAGGTAAACTTTTATTAACGGCAAAAGAAGATAAGAAAAAAATTATCTATTTGATTCTTTTTGGGATTTCTTGTTTAATGGTGGGCTACTTCATGGATTGGACTATCACACCTATTATCAAGCGAATTGCCACAAGTTCATTTACGATTGTTTCGGGAGGCTGGTGCTTGCTCGGTCTTGCCGCTTGCTATTGGTGGATTGATATTAAAAACCACCGAAAACATTTAGAATTCTTCACCATAGTAGGCATGAATTCTATTTTTATCTATTTGTTTTTTGAGATTGTCGGTGCCCGTTGGTTTAATGAATATGTAGCAGCCATCACCAACGGTTTGATGAGTTTTGTCCATGTTCCGAGAGGGCTCATGTTAATAAGTACTTCGCTATCCATTTTTGCTCTGGAGTGGGGAATGTGTTATTGGCTTTATCGGAAGAAGATTTTCTTTAAGCTTTAGTCAACGTTAGGTGAGATTGTTTTGGATGTTTCTTAGTAGCCAGGGTTGGAATAGTTACACAGAAATGACTATAGAGGTTTCAATCCTTATTGTGTTGGATGTTTCTCAGTAGCCCTTATCAATCTCCTGGAGTTAAAGAATATTGGAATCTTAACCCAGGATATTGATGCTCTCTTCGTGACTGAAAATTCAGAATTCCATGAATAAAGCGGATTGGGTTTCAAATAATACTTAGTACTATTAATCTGTTTAAGTCTGAAATTGAAATAAACTCAAAAATTCAGATGTGCAACTGGGGAGATTTTTAAACCACAGCAGGCAGGCGCTGCCTTCGCAAGAGCTACGGCAGTCGCGACATAAACTAAAAACTGGAAATCAATTGAGCGGGAAACGAGGCTCGAACTCGCGACCTACAGCTTGGGAAGCTGTCGCTCTACCAGCTGAGCTACTCCCGCTTATGCCGCTAAATTAGTATCAAATGGCTAATAAGCAACACTCAGTTTTTTTAAGGTTATTTTAAATTCCCTTTCAGGGATTGCCAAACGGTATAACAGAAATCAAATCAATTTTCTAATTTGAGGCCGATAGCCAAACTAATTATGAAGCAATTCCTGTTACTTGTTCTCGCCCTTCCATCCTTGGTTTTTGCGCAGCGTGGAATCAATCCTTCTGATGTTTATAAAATAAAATCAATAAGTGATCCCCAAATTTCGCCAGATGGAAAATGGGTGGCCTATGTTTTGTCAACCCCCGATTCTGTTAAGGATAAATCCGATACAGATATTTGGATGATTGGTTGGGAGGGAGGAGAACCTATACGATTAACGGCAAGCCCTGAAGGGGAAAGCCGCCCACGCTGGACACCCAATGGAAAATACTTGACCTTCCTTTCATCTCGATATGAAACCAAATCCTCACAAATTTGGAGGATGGACACAAGAGGCGGTGAAGCTGTGAAACTAACAGAATTGAAGTATAGTATTAGTGATTATGTATGGAGCCAGGATTCAAAAAAAATAGCATTGGTTATTGCAGACCAGGAATCTAGTGACGAAGCAGAAAAAAAGAAATCTACAAAGCCTATTATGATCGATCGCTATCATTTTAAATCTGATGGAGATGGTTATTTGGAACGTAAGCGCAAACATTTATATGTATTTGATGTGGAAACAAAAAAACTTGACACACTCACCAAAGGAGATTATGATGAGGGAAGTCCTGTGTGGTCACCCGATGGAAAGCAACTTGCTTTCGTAAGCAATCGAACAGCCGATGCCGATCGAAACGCTAACAGTGATATTTGGGTGATGGAGTCAAAGGGTGGCTCAACCATGAGGCAACTCACCACTTGGACAGGTTCAGACAGCAACCCGGCCTGGAGTGATGATGGAAAAATGATTGCCTACCTGACTTCACAGTTAGCATCGTATAATGCATATGACCAAAGTCAATTAGCGATTATTCCTGTTGAAGGTGGAGTCCCTAAGAATCTTTCTTTAAAGTATGATCGGAATATTTCTACTCCTCGTTGGTCGCATGATAGTAAATCAATAAGTGTGGTGATGGAGGATGATCGAAGAAGCCATGTCGTTTCAATTGACCTTGCAGGAGCCATGAGCAAAGTTACGTCAGGGGACAGGGTATTTAATTCACTTAATGCCGGCCCCAATAACAAATGGGTGACTCTCTCCAGCGATGTAACAACACCTAACGAAGTGTTTGCTGTTGAGGGTGGAAATGCAGTGAGACTTACGCATCACCATGATGAATTTCTAAAATCACTGACCCTTGCTACTGCTGAAGGGTTTTCTTCCAAGAGCAAAGACGGCACTCTTGTAAATAGCTTGCTATACTGGCCTATCGGCAAACCGCGTGATCAAAAACCTCCGCTTATTCTTTGGATACACGGTGGCCCACAGGGGCAAGATGATTTTGGTTTTGATTTTATACCACAAATTTATGCCGCCAAAGGTTATGCAGTGGCACTTGTTAACTATCGAGGAAGCACAGGCCGGGGACTTGAATTTAGTAAAACAATTTTTGCCAACTGGGGCGATAAAGAGGTAATCGATTTGATTGGAGCTGTTGATTTTTTGATAAAAGAAGGGAAGGTGGATGCAACCAAGCTTGGCATTGGTGGATGGAGTTATGGAGGGATATTAACGGACTATGTTACCGCTACTGATTCAAGATTTAAAGCTGCGGCCAGCGGGGCAGGAAGTGCATTGCAACTTTCTATGTATGGCTCTGATCAATATACCTTGCAATATGAAAATGAGTTGGGAGTGCCGTGGAAGAATATGGACAAGTGGATGAAAGTATCTTATCCATTCTTGAATGTGGAGAAAATCAAGACGCCAACTTTATACATGGTAGGCGAAAAAGATTTTAATGTTCCCGCTGTTGGAAGTGAACAAATGTACCAGGCACTAAAAACTATTGGCGTGCCTACGCAATTCATTGTCTATCCTGGTCAGCATCATGGCATTTCAGTTCCTAGCTATCAGAAAGACAGGTACACACGCTATTTGGATTGGTACGATAAATATTTAAATGGCGATTTGTTGAAGCAGACATTGCCTCCTAAGAAATAATACTTACCCAGGGCTCCTCTTCTCAAGTATTGAGAGTGTTCAAAGGACGGGGTGAGGTGTTTATTTTAGCGCCTTTAATCTTTGCAACAAAGGAGGATGTGAATAGTGAAAAAATACATAGGCCGGATGCGGGTAGAGGTTGCTTAAACTATCCACCGAAAGTTTTTTTAAGGCATTGGCAAGAGCGTTGCCATCAAATGTTTCCTTCGCGTAAGCATCTGCTTCAAATTCATTTTTGCGACTGAGTAAACTCATGAACAATCCTGTAATGCCTGAGATAGGGGAGAATAGGATGCCGAAGGCAATAAGGTTTAAATGAATGGCCTGAACCCTTCCGCCAAGTGCAATCGAAAGATCTTCATTAAAGATCATAAGCGACAAGACAAATAATACAAGAAAGACCTGAACAATGGAAATCAAATAGCTCCAGATAATGTGTTTCTTTTTAAAATGACCAACCTCGTGCGCCAGTACCGCTACCAGTTCTTCTGTGGTATGATTTGTAATCAGTGTATCATACAGTACAATCTTTTTCTTTTTGCCAATCCCTGAAAAGAAAGCGTTCGCTTTCGCGGAACGCTTTGATCCATCCATAACAAAAATATTGCCCAACGGAAAATTAACTTTTTTAGCAAATGCTTCAATCGCAGTTTTCAAAGCCCCATCCTCTAATGGAGTTAATTTGTTGAAAAGCGGTAGGAATAGCGAGGTATAAAACATATTTATCACTAATATAAACGTGGCCGCAATTAACCCAAACCAAATCCAAAAGTTTGGACCGATGGTTTGAATAAGATAGAGTAACACGGAAAGCAAAACTCCCCCAATTACAGCACCCAATACATAGCCTTTTAGTTTGTCTAGAATGAATGTCTTAACGGTCGTTTTGTTAAAGCCATATTTCTCTTCGATCACAAATGTGGAATACCATTGAAAAGGAATACCTAAAATGTCGGAGACAATCATGATAACTCCGAAGAAAGCAAGCGCCAACAAAATTTCATTTCCAATCAGGGGTCTGAGAATACCATCCAACCAACCAAAACCTCCCAATACCAGCATCAGTAGTGAAAGCAAAAAGCTGAATGCCGATGAGATGAATGAAAACCTTTGCTGATCGGCCTGATAGTCCAGCGACTTTTGATATTTTTCTTTGTCATAGAAGTCGGCAATCTCTGAGGGAATGTCTTTGCGTTGGGCTTTCAGGTTTAGGTAATCAAGCAACTGATCGAAGAGGTAGCTAAAAACTGAAATACCTAGAATAATAAGGAGAATGGTGTTGGGCGTCATTTAATTGTTGAGGGAAAATATTTTAAAACTATTTTAAAAATTCTTTTTCTGCAGCTGCGTAGGCCCATCCGGGCCACAAATCGGATTGCAAAATTATTTTATAGAGAGAAGTTGCTTTCTCTTTATTCCCTTGGTATTGGTACCAACTTGCCAGTCCGTAAAGTTTAGTAATGTCTTGCACGCTCATTTTATCAGGTTGCATATTGCTATCAACGAGTTCTTCTGGTGTAATGAAGCCATTGTAAAGCATAATCCTTCTGAAATATGGTTGATCTTTTTCTTCCAGGTAATTAGGCGTTATGGGTTCCACTATTTTTTTCGCCTTTTCTGATTGTCCTATTCGTTGATAGCAGTTGTAAAGCCAGTCAGAGGCACCCACTATGTTTTTTGAATCACCGGCAGTAGCCAGGGCTTTTTCAAATGCGGCTGCTGACCTGGTAAAATCTTTTTTTAGATAATGACAAACGCCAATGTGATAGTGAATCTGGTGACGAACGGTGGCAGTTGATTTTTCATCCAGACCATACTCCATTACGTCAGTGCCGATCGGAATTATTTTTTCAGCTTTCAATAAATCAGCCATGGCGTTATCCAGCTGGCGCAAGGTTATGTAGCGGTGGCCGCGGTTGCGAAGGAGTTTATAAGAGGCAGGATATTTTGCAAGACCCTCGGAATAATTTGTCACGGCAAGTTTATACCTGTTTGTGGCGACCAGTTGTTTTCCTATTTCAACAAAGTCATCCTCGTTCAGGTCTGTTTTATTTTTTATCGTTTTGATGATGCTATCACTTTTTAACAAGGCAGATGGTTCGGCTGCTTTTGCATAAAGAGGCTTGCCTGAAAAGGAGAAGGCCTCTAGGGCCGGCTGTTGAGAATTTTCAGACAGTCCTGTTTGCCCCAGGCCAGTCAAACTTGATAGTAATAGCATCAAAAGGAAAGCTGCTTTCATAAGTAGGAGGGTTAGTGCGCTAAAAATACTACTTATTCAGAGAAGGTACAGTAAGATCATCAATCAGGCTAAAAGTTGTGCCAACGAATTTTCCGCTTTTTTGAAGTTGAAACGCAAGAGTTGCTCTTGCATCATTCGCTTAATCTGGTCATTTTTCAAATTACCTATGCTTCCTTCGTGGGTGTGATTGAGATCTGTCGAGTATTTAAATTTGCCCCGTTCAATATCCTGCCCAATCTTTTTATAGGCATCTCTGAAAGGCACACCTGAGAGCACCAGTTTGTTCACCTCTTCCACACTAAAAAGGAATCTGTATTTTTCATCTTCCAGAATATTTTCCTTCACCTGAATATTGGAAAGCATAAGCGGTACCATTTGCAGGCACTCTTGCAGGGTTTCAAAAGCAGGGAAGAGTTTTTCCTTCAGTAATTGCAAATCCCTGTGGTAGCCGGAAGGCAGATTCGAGGTTAATAGAATGAGTTCGTTGGGCAATGCCTGCAAGCCATTGCATTTGGCTCTAATCAATTCAAATACATCAGGATTTTTTTTGTGCGGCATTATGCTGGAGCCTGTTGTCAGTTCATCGGGGAAAGTGATGAAAGCAAAGTTCTGGTTTAAATACAAACACGCATCCATGGAAAGTTTCGCCAGCGTAGCCGCAATATTGCTCATGGCTTGTGCCACAATACGCTCGGCTTTGCCCCGTCCCATTTGTGCATAGACCACATTATAGTTCAGATCGTCAAAACCAAGCAATTGCGTTGTCAGGGTACGGTTTAGAGGAAAGGATGAACCATAGCCCGCTGCCGATCCGAGCGGATTTTTATTCACCACACGATACGCAGCTTCGAGGGTAATCATGTCATCAACCAAACTTTCCGCATAAGCACCAAACCATAAGCCAAAAGAAGACGGCATGGCCAATTGAAGATGCGTGTATCCAGGAAGTAATTTATCTTTATGTTCTTCGCTTTTTGCGATCAGTAAATTAAAGAGAGTCTCTACCTCTTTGGCAAGTTGCTGAATTTCGCTTCTTAAAAACAATTTCACATCCAACAATACCTGATCATTACGCGAACGGCCACTGTGAATTTTCTTTCCAACTTCACCAAGTTTTTTGGTAAGCAATAATTCTACCTGTGAATGAATATCTTCTACACCTTCTTCTATCTTGAAATCGCCTTTTGCGATTTGTTGGTAGATGTTTTTTAATTCGGTAGTTAAGGTCTTGAGTTCATCCTTCGTTAATAAACCAATGGTCTCTAGCATCAGAATATGCGCCATTGAACCTAAAACGTCAAACTAGGCCAAGTGCAAATCCATTTCCCGGTCTTTGCCAACGGTGAAGCGTGTAACTTCCTGAAGTGAGTCTTTATCTTTTTGCCACAATTTCATGAATGTTTGACGGTTTACATTAAGTTATGAATCTGCAGATACTGTAATAGCATAATCGTCTTCCCATCCTTAATTTCACCAGTCTCAATCATTCTTACAGCGAGATCGAATTTGTATTCCAACACTTCAATATCTTCTCCATCATCTACACCGCCACCTTCACTTTCTTTCATTTTTTTAGT
Source organism: Bacteroidia bacterium (assembly GCA_031419815.1). GTDB lineage: Bacteria > Bacteroidota > Bacteroidia > Cytophagales > Cyclobacteriaceae > ELB16-189. The sequence continues at coordinate 15,009 of JANOLM010000080.1, read as the reverse complement.
GTATTCGGCAATAAAGAAATAAAGGATCTCGGTAACAGAACCAGGCGACATATAGGCTTCAAAAATCTTTTTGACTTCTTTTATTTTATATCCTGTTTCTTCTTCTGTCTCTCTGCGGATGCAGTCTTCTGCATTGTCTTTATCGAGCAGACCAGCGCAGGCTTCAATGAGCATTCCTGATTCATTTCCATTAATGAAGGTTGGAAGTCTGAATTGACGCGTAAGGACTACTGTTTGATTGTTTTTATTGTAAAGTAAAATTGTTGCGCCATTTCCGCGATCGTAAGCTTCCCTGCTTTGTGTTTTAATCTCTCCATTTTTATGGTGAAAGTCGAACGTTACTTTTCTAAGTGTGTACCAATTATCCGAAAGGACTTCGGATTTTACTATGTTGACGGTGTTGTTCATAGAATTATTTCAGATAGCAAGGAAATATAGCTATTAATCCCTTCTTCAATTTCTTTTATATAAATAAACTCATCAGCACTGTGTGATCTTGCAGAATCTCCCGGTCCCATTTTTATAGACGGGACAGGAATTAACGCCTGATCTGAAGTAGTGGGTGATCCGTATAGCTTTTTGCCGATCTTGCGGCCAGCTCTAACCACTGGATGATTCTCGGAAACACCAGATGATTTTAATCTCAATGAGCGGGCATTCACCGAACAAGTAACATTTTGCTTGACAGTCTCCAGAACTTCTTCCAATGTGTAAGCATCTGTTACACGTATGTCAACTGTAAATTTGCAATCAGCAGGTACTTGATTGTGGGCCTGACCTGCGTTGATAACCGTCACAGACATTTTAATTTCGCCAAGCGAAGAGGAAATTTTTGGGAAGCGATAATTCCTAAACCATTTAATATCTTTCAGCGCTTCATAGATGGCGTTGATCCCCTCCTCGCGTGCAGCATGCCCTGCTTTTCCTTTGCTTACGCAATCTAAAACCAACAATCCCTTTTCGGCAATAGCAATATCCGTGAGGGTAGGTTCGCCAACAATAGCAAAATCTATAGCTGGTAACTCACTCCAAATAAGTTCGATTCCATTTGTTCCAGAAATCTCTTCTTCGGCAGAGGCTACAAAAACAATATTGTAGGTGAGATCTTTTCTATCGTGAAAGTTTAGAAATGTTGCGATTAATGATACCAATGGACCGCCCGCATCATTACTTCCCAATCCATAAAGTTTTCCGTCTTCGATGGTTGGCGCAAATGGATCGCGCGTATAGCCAGGATTCGGCTTCACCGTATCGTGATGAGAGTTTAATAATATGCTGGGCTTTGACGTATCAAAGTGTTGATTAACGGCCCAAACGTTATTGCCTTTGCGATGAGTTGTAATTCCCTGTTGTTGGAAAAATGAAATCAACAATTCAGCAGTCTTATCCTCTTCCCGACTGAAAGAAGGAGTTGCGATGAGTTGTTTCAGTAGTTCGATGGCAATATCGTGTAGCCTTTGGTTCATGAAAGTGTAATCAATGTACCGGTTGTTTCATAACCTGTATTCGCCAGCAAGTGTGTGTGTTCGCCAATCAAAACCTCTTTTACCCCTGATTGAATAGCGGCAAAAGCATTCTCAAGTTTAGGCAAAATTCCATCGTGGAATGATCCCTCCGCTAAAAGCTTTTCGTATAAAGGTTTATTCAATTGACGAATTACAGAGCTTGAATCGTTGATATCTTTTAATACTCCTGGTTTCTCAAAACACAAGATCAATCGCACATCAAAATGTTTGCTGAGTGAAATGGCCAATACAGATGCAATGGTATCGGCATTTGTATTTAGCATACTTCCATTTGAATGAGTAAGAGGAGCGAATACAGGAATAACGTTCTGTTTTAAGAGAAAATAAAGTAGTGTCGAATTTACACTCTCCACATTAATGTCACCTGCAAAGCCAAAGTCGACTTCACCAATAGGTCGCTTTGTTGCTTTGATAAGATTTCCATCAGCACCGGTCAATCCCATGGCATTGCATCCAAGCGATTGGAGCTGAGCCACAATTTGCTTATTGACCAATCCACCATAAACCATTGTTACTAAATCCAATGTCGGTTCGTCAGTGATTCTACGGCCTTTCACATACATTGATTCAATGCCTAATCGATCGCCAATCTTAGTTGCGATCTTTCCACCGCCATGAATTAGAATTTTTGGTTCATGGATGGATGCAAAATTCTTTAGAAATTCTTTCAATGATTTTTCATCGTCCAGAACATTTCCACCTATCTTGATAATGTAAAGTTTATTCATATTTCTTAGTCTTTAGTCTATAGTCTTTGGTTGTGAGTAGTAAGTTTGACCGAAGACTAACTACTCAATACTCACGACTTTTTTAACAATTCCGCCAACACCGCCTGTGCAGCCCACACTCTGTTACCGGCTTGCTGTGTTACAATGCTATTGGTGCTGTCAAGAATGTCATCGCTTAATTCTACATTTCTCCTTACGGGTAAACAATGCATTACTTTTGCATTGTTTGTAAGTTGAAGTTTTTCGTGGGTCAACATCCATTCAGGATCGTTACAATAAATTTTCCCGTAGTCTGAGTAGGTACTCCAGTTCTTTACATATACAAAGTCTGCGTCTTTCAACGCTTCGTCTTGGTCGTGGGTAATAGTAGCGCCTAAGGTAAACTTCTTATCAAGCTCATAGTCTTCCGGGTGAGTGATAACAAAATCTGATTCTCCCCAGGAATTTATCCATTGCGAAAAACTGTTGGCAACGCATTGCGGCAAGGCCTTTACATGTGGCGCCCACGTTAATACAATTTTGGGTTTCCTTTTTTCCTTAAATGTTTCTGTGATGGTAATGATGTCGGTAAGACTTTGCAAAGGATGAAGTGTAGAACTTTCCAGGCTAACAACGGGTATGCCAGAATACTTTATAAATTGTTTAATATATAGCTCACTGTAGTCATCTTCTTTGTTTTGAAGAGAAGGAAAGGTGCGAATTCCCAGAATGTCAAAATATTTTCCTAATACCGGAGCGGCATCTTTCACATGCTCAACCGTTGTGCCACTCATAATAGCTTCATCTTCAAACTCCAGTGCCCACCCATCTTGCCCAACGTTGAATACGATAGCGTCCATTCCCAAATTTTTTGCAGCCACTTGCGTGCTGATGCGGGTGCGCATACTGGGATTAAGGAAAAGCATTCCGAGTCTTTTGTTCAAACCCAATTGACTATCCTTAAAAGGTGAGGCTTTATAGCTCAACGCATTTTTTACCAGTTGTTGTAAGTCGTCTGCATCATTTACCGAAAGGAATTGATTCATAATGAAACAGTTTGTTTTAATTCTGCTGCCAATGATTCTAGAAATAAATCAGCCTCTTGTTTGGATAACGCGAGTGATGGTAGCAATCGTATGGTATTGGGTTTGGCTTCGCCTGTAAACATATGGTGTTTGAATAATAGATCTTTTCTGAGCGAAGTAAATTCATCGGGTAAATCAAAACCAATCATCAAGCCTTCGCCTCGGACTTCTATAATGGCTGGAAAAGATTTTAGTTGATCGATCCAATATTTGCCAAGGTCTGTGGAATTCTGCATGAGGTTTTCCTGGTCAATAACTTCTAGCACAGATAGGCCTGCAGCACATGCCAGATAATTGCCACCGAATGTAGTTCCCAACATTCCGCTCCATGGTTTAATGTCCGGATGAATTAATACCCCACCAATGGGAAATCCATTGCCCATACCTTTGGCGATGGTGATGAGATCTGCGGTAATATCTGAAAACTGATGCGCGAAAAACTTTCCGGTTCGTCCATAACCAGACTGTACCTCATCCAAAATTAATAACGCTCCAACCTCTTTACATTTTTTTGATAAGAGTTGAAGGAAGAAAGGGGAAGGAAAATGAATTCCACCAACACCTTGGATTCCTTCGATGATAACGGATGAAATCTCCTTGTTAATCGTTTGAAGAAAGGCTTGCTCATCGTTGAGGGGAAGAAATACGATTTCATGACCTGCGTTGAAAGGCGCCACAATCTTTGGGTTGTCGGTTGCGGCTACTGCGCCTGATGTACGGCCGTGAAAAGCTTTTTTAAAAGCAATCACTTTTTTTCTTCCATTAACAAAAGAGGCCAGCTTTAAAGCATTCTCATTGGCTTCAGCGCCAGAGTTGCATAAAAATAGTTGATGGTTAGGGTAACCAGATAACTGCCCTAATTTTTCCGCAAGTTTTTCCTGCAATGAGTTCTTAACACTATTTGAATAAAAACTGATTTGGTCAAGTTGGTTCTTTAGTGATTCAACAAAATGGGGATGATTGTGGCCAATAGAGATGACAGCATGACCTCCGTATAAATCCAAATATTTGTTTCCTTCTTTATCCCAAAGCCAAGAGCCTTTCGCCTTTACTGGTTCGATGGGGAAGAGCGGGTATACATCAAATAGTTTCATAAGATCAAATTTACCTCACCAGGCTTCACCACCCTCTCTTTGGGAGGGGGAAGGGTGAGGTTTTTAAAATATGTTTCCTTTCAATTTCAGTCCAGCCGTCTCTTCAAATCCAAACATCAAATTCATATTTTGGATAGCTTGTCCACTGGCGCCTTTAAGCAAGTTATCGGTGATCGAATGGATTGCTAATTTATTCTCAACCTTCTCCAGGAAGATTAGGCATTTGTTTGTATTCACAACTTGCTTCATGTCGATCATCGAATCTGAAACATGGGTGAATGGATGTGAAGCATAGTACTCTTTATAAAGTTTTATGACAGCTTCAATGTTGAGATCACTATTTAAAACAGAGGTGACAAAAATGCCTCTAGTAAAGTCACCTCTCCACGGAACAAAGTTTATTGATTCGCTAAATCCGGATTGCAATGATTTTAGCGTTTGATTGATTTCTCCCAGATGCTGATGTGTCAATGTTTTGTAAGCGGAGATGTTATTCGCGCGCCAGGTAAAATGAGTGGCATCCTGAAGTTTTTGCCCAGCACCAGTTGAGCCCGTTATACCGGTGGTGTGAACTTCCTTAAGTAATCCTGCTTTTGCTAGAGGCAATAATCCAAGTTGGATAGTAGTAGCAAAGCATCCAGGATTGGCAATATTTTTTGCTGACCTTATCTTGTCGCGCTGAAATTCGGGAAGACCATACACAAACTCACGATCGCCAACCTTATCTCCCAAACGGAAATCATTCCCTAAATCAATGATTTTGGTCGTGGCGGGAAAAATGTTCTCAGATAAAAACTTTTTACTCTCACCATGACTAAGACATAAAAAAAGAACGTCAACTGGCGAATCAAAACCTGATGTGAACTTTAAATGTGTTTCATCAATTAAATCAGTGTGAGTTTCGTGCAAGAATTTATCCGCCTGACTGCGACTCTGAGCAAAAGCCAATTCAGCATTGGGATGGCTAAGCAAGAGCCGTATTGTTTCACCTCCGGTGTAGCCTGCTCCTCCAATGATCCCAGCTTTTATTTTTGTAGTTGTTCCCATTTTTTAGAAGCTTAAAGCAGAAAGCTAAAAGCTTAAAGTAGTTATTCTCTTATTTGCTTTACGCTTTCGACTTTTTACTTTCTGCTTCTTCCTTCACTTGATGATAAATGGCAACCTGGTTTCCAAAAATCTTAGAGAAGCCCCTCACATCTTCCCCTGTCCATCCCAAATTAATCTCACCGTATTTTCCAAACTTGGATGACATCAGATCGAACTTAGATTCGATGCCGTTGATTTGATAGCGATAAGGATAAAGGGTTATGGATACTTCTCCAGTAACATTATGTTGAGTACTGGTCAGGTAAACTTCAATATCACGCATGACGGGATCAAGATATTGACCTTCATGAAGCCAATTGCCATAAAATTGCGATAGCTGATCTTTCCAACTCAGTTGCCATTTTGTAAGTACATGTTTTTCTAAGGCATGATGTCCTTTGAGGATCAACATGGGAGCGGCAGCTTCAAACCCTACCCGGCCTTTGATACCTATGATTGTATCTCCAATATGTATGTCTCTACCAATCCCGAAAGGTCCGGCAATAGATTGAAGATAATGGATGGCATCAGTGGGATGTGCAAACTTTTTCCCGTTAACGGAATTCAATTCTCCTTTCTCAAATCTAAGTCTTACTTCTTCGCTTCCTTGTTTGGTCACTTGTGTGGGCCAGGCTTCTTCCGGCAGTTGCCCCATTGAATTTAGCGTTTCCCGACCACCCACACTTGTTCCCCAGATCCCTTTATTAATAGAGTACTTTGCTTTTTCGAAATTAAAGGCAACTCCTTTAGTTTTTAGGTACTCGATCTCTTCTTCGCGACTCAGTTTTTTATCTCGAATTGGAGTAATGATTTCAATCCCTGGAATCAGGATTTGAAAGATCATGTCAAAACGTACCTGATCGTTGCCAGCCCCAGTGCTTCCGTGCGCCACAGCATCTGCTTTCAATTCTTTTGCATAGTTGGCGGCTGCCAATGCCTGCGACATGCGCTCAGCACTTACACTCAACGGATAGGTTCCGTTTTTCAGCACATTGCCGAAGACGAGGTACTTAACTACTTTCTCATAGTAATTTTTTGTCTCATCTACTGTTTTGTGCGAAGCAACACCCAGACTTAACGCCCGTTTCTCAATCTCCTTTATTTCTTCCGCGTTGAATCCACCAGTATTGACGGTAATGGTGTGGACTTCGTAACCCAAATCATCCGACAAGTGTTTGCCACAATAGGAAGTATCTAATCCACCACTAAATGCTAATACTACTTTTTTCATGTATCCGTTAATAGTTAATCCTGCCTACTGGCAGGCAAGCGTTAATCGTTAAAGTATTTCAAAGCAAATTATACTCCGATTAACTATTAACTTATAACTTTTAATGCTTGGGTTACCAAAAAAACAGGAAGTTCAAAATCGAGTTCTTATTTTCTGAAGAACTGTCTCCGTCTTTTTTCTTCCAACCTTTCAGCAAAACAAATTGCTTGAAGTGCACCCAACGTTCAAAGAGTTTAAAGTTACCTTGAAATTCTCTCTTTTTGTGGTGCTCCAGATTTCCTTCCGATGTCACCACCGTTTGAGCCAGCTCAGCTTTTTTCTTTGCAGCTTCTACCGGATCGAAAAGCATGGCCGTGCACATGCAATTCTGACGGCCTTTGCTCATCAAGATTTCATAGTTAACACAACTCTGACATCCTTTCCAGAATTGATCATCGGTTGTGAGTTGTGAGTAGGTCACTGGCTCATATCCCAAATCAGAATTGATCTTCATCACGGCAAGTCCGGTAGTCAAACCAAAAATTTTAGATTCCGGATATTTCTTTCGTGAAAGCTCAAATACTTTTCGCTTGATCTCAGTTGCTACGCCTGACTTACGGAAAGCTGGAGCAACAATGAGCCCGCTATTGGCCACAAATTTTTCGTGTTCCCATGATTCGATGTAACAGAAGCCTACCCAGGTGCCATCACGTGTTACGGCAATGACAGCCTTGTCTTCTATCATTTTCACCTTCACGTACTCAGGCGAGCGCTTGGCAATGCCAGTTCCGCGAGCCTTTGCCGATTCGCCCATCTCAGTAGTGATGGTCTCAGCATAATGTGTGTCAGCAGCTGTAGCTGTTCTGACAATTATATTGTCTTCCAATGTTTGCTCGTATTAAAGTTGAATGAATGATTACAAAGTGCCTTGAAGCACTTCAAGGTGAATACCACATGGTGGTTTCACCAAACTATTGTTCGTAAACAACAGGTATCAGATTCGAATCCGCCTATGCGGTCGCCTGGTCACCGTGCAAACAGTGCTTAGGAGGTTATACAATGCCTGGGGGGCATTGGTGAGATTGGCATTTAAGCCAGGGTTCTCAGATGTGATGGTTAATTTTTCCAATTCGTGGTAGTGTTTTTCTTCAGATAAAAGGCATTCAAAAAATGTTTTAACAAAATTAATGGAATTAAAAACGAATATGACTATGGTTGGTTCATTATTTATGGAGAAATTTTAAGGGGTTAATCATCGCTCAAGCTCTGATTAGTTTATGAAGTAAGATGTTGGAAGTAAAATTCTTAGACGATTGCGTATACTTTGAATGAGCCTGACGATGCTTAACGTTTCGGAAAACGCTATCTCAAAAGTAGTTGGGGATGTTCAATCCCAAAGTGATTTTCAGATTTCCTTTCCATTCATTTCCTTCTTTGGTCAAAGGAATGATAAGGTTGCCACCGCGCTTCTCCGCTTTTCGTTTCAGTTCTGAAGTGACCAACGGGTCATCTGTAAACCAAACTTCGTCAATATAGTAGAGTGTTTTATGAGGCTCTTTTACAAAAATATGAAGGTGCGCAGGTATGTTTCCGTTTGGATACGGTGCCGGCCGAATGCTATTGATTTTAAATTGGCCTTGCTCATTTGTTTTAACCCATCCACGTAAGTGTCCATGACGCTTTGCATGTACTTGGTCTTTTGCAGAAGAATATAGTCCGTGTGCATCAGTGTGGTAGATATAGAGGACAACGCCACCTGCCGGGGTTTTGCCATCGGGCTTGTATACGATGCCCGTTATCTCAAGGTGTGCGCCATGTTCATCTTTTTTTATAAGAGAAGTCTCCCATGAAATATTGTTGAGTAATGGAATGCCTTCATACATCAACTCGCAGCCATCGCAGTAGTCGGCTACTACTCGGTCTGTGGATAGCTTCACTTGTTGACAATAGGAAGCTGAGTATATTAAGATTGAGCTGATGAAGAGAAAAAGTTTCATAGTTTAATTTTATTATTCGTACCTCAACGTATTAGATGGGTTCGTCATCGCAGCCCGAATAGTTTGAGTGCTTACTGTTACCAAAGCCAATAGGATAGCCGCTATAGCTGAAAGGAAATAAATGGCAAGATCCATGTCAATATGATAGGCGAATGAATCCAGCCATTTGTTCATAAAAAACCAGGCCAGCGGCCACGCCAAAAGGTTCGCCAGTAAAATCAAGACTACAATTTCTTTGGAGAGCAATGTCAGTATGCTGGGTACTGAGGCACCCAACACTTTGCGTATTCCAATTTCTTTCACGCGTTGTATTGTATTGAAAGTTGCCAGCCCAAACAATCCCAGGCATGCAATAAAGATGGCCAAACCCGAAAAGATGGTGAAGAGCTGACCCTGCTTTTGTTCATCATCGTAGAGTTTGCGATAATTATCGCTGAGAAATGTGTAGCTAAAAGGACGTTTCGGTAAAAATTCTTTCCAGATTCTCTCCAGATGCTCCATCCCTTGTTTCATGTCTGTGCCTGCAATCTTCACTGAGATATTATTGTAATTGCCAATATAAAATACCAAGGGAACAATTTGCTGATGTAAGGATTCAAAATGAAAGTCTTTCACAATGCCTATCAATTTACCCGTTGTACCTCCGTAATTGAAATCTTTATTGATTGCATCGTTCAGATCCTTCCATCCATAACTTTTGGCCGCAGATTCGTTTACAATAAAAGCAAGCGTGTCATCCGTGGGTATTTCTTTTGAAAAATCACGGCCAGCGGCAAACCCTATATCGTAGGTTTTAAAAAAATCAAAGTCTACTGTCACATATTTTGTGGTAACCGTGGAGTTTACCAGGCTGTCGCCTTTCATAATCAGAGGAGGACCCTGGCTGTCAAGCAGCCTTCCAGTAGGGATGCGGGAAGAGCGACCGAGAATTTTTATTCCTGAAAACTTCACAAGTTCATTATAAAACGACTCGTAAGAATCTGATAGCTCATCATAATATGGTAGCGTAACAACCTGATCCTTATTGTAACCCAGGTTACGATTATTCAAATAACCCAGCTGTTGAAAAGTGATGGCTGTCGCAATCAATAGCACAATGGAGATAGAGAACTGTGCCACCACCAACGATTTGCGAAGCAGTCCATTACCTTTTGCAGAACCTTGCTGACCTTTGAGCACGAGTGCAGGTTTGAAACCAGAGAGCACTAAAGCCGGATAGAGTCCTGCTAAAATTCCAACTACGATGGAGAACCCGATCAGGCCAAGCAATAAAGGCCAGTCATTCATCAGACTAAACGACAATGATTTTCCTGTAAACGTATTCAGCCAATTGATGGAGACTTTGGAGAATCCAAGCCCAAGAATGAGAGCAAAGATTGCAATCATTACGGACTCACTCAGATACTGAACGATCAATTGATTTTTAAAAGCCCCAACCACTTTTCTCATCCCCACTTCTTTGGCACGTTTTGTTGCCCGTGCCGTAGAGAGATTGATAAAATTGAAACACGCAATGAGAACGATGAAAAGCCCAATCACAGCCATCATGTATACATTGTTGATGTTCCCGTTTACTTCAAGTTCATCATCAAGGTGAGAGCGGAGATGAATGTCGGTAAGTTTTTGTAAGAAGAGGGTTGTGGATTTGGAGGCCAAAAAGTCCGGAGGCGCACCAAAGTTTGCTTTGGCAAAGGCTCCGAAATGCTTATTCAGAAATTCGGGGAAGGCAGTTTCTACTTTTTTGGGATCGGTGCCTTCTTCCAGCAAGATATAAGTGCCGAAGGAATTATTACCCCAGTTAGTTTCCAGATTAGTACGCCCATAAATATTAGTATCATCAAGAGTGCTAAAAGACACCATGTATTCCGGGTGCCAATGTGCTTGTACAGGAAAATCTTCGTACACGCCAGTTACCTCCAGATCAAATTGATTATTGGCGCGCAGCCGTTTGCCTAAAGCATTTCCATCCGCAAAAAATTTGCGAGCTGTTTTTTCTGAAAGCATTACAGTGAAAGGCCGGGTCAAAGCCGTAGCGGCATCACCGGATTTTACAGCGATGTCAAAAATTTTAAAAATGTCTGGCTCTACTACAAATAGAAAATCCTCAGAGAAGTTTTTAGTGAGTTCCCCGTTTTCTTCCTGTCCAATCACCAATCCGTAGTTGATGGCGCGTGCCATCACTTCAATTTCACCAAAATCATTTTTGACCAGCGGCCCGATAGGAGGGGCTACATTGGCGAGGTGCAGACTCGCTACGCCCTCGCGATTTAAAAAATTGCGGGTAACACGGTACGTGCGGTCTGCCTTGCTGTTGTATTGGTCATAATGCAATTCATCGTTTACAAACAAATAAATCAAAATGGAACACATCATGGCCAGCGCCAATCCGGCAATGTTAATGAAAGCGGTGAGCTTGTTGCGGAATATGGAGCGAAGCGCAACTTTGATGTAATTCTGAAGCATAGCAAGCGGGGTTAACGAAGAATACTTTTAGTAAATCCTTTGGTTACAAAGACCATTCCCTTTTGCAAACGTTGCAACGGTGAGGAGAGGGCTTCAAATTACCTCAGGTGACAACTAAATTGATGATTATTACAGGATACTAATACTAGCTTGTCCACAAGCGTACAATCTTTGTTCGATGTTGGGACTATTCATAGTTCTTCTGTTTGCAACAACTCTCTTGAAACTCGTAGGCTGGGGAAGAAAATCCTCCATCAGTTCGCAAAATTTATGTTCTGCTTCCTGAAAATGCGCTTCGTTGTCCCACAGGGTATCATCGGCCTCGAAGGCGATTACTTTATGGGCGGCATAGTGGATGTGTTTATAATGAGGTTTCTAATACCTCCTTTGCCGGATCCCGTTTTTGTCCAGCACGGTGAGAGCATTCTCGAAGTCAAATTCATTTTTGTAAATCATCTCCTCGATAATTTTTCCTGGTTCATCTGCTTTATATTTATCCAGCCTTAAATAGATAACTCCCTTAGGTGGTTTGTAGTTGTGTTTGAAGATTAACTCTCCGTAATCGAGGTCAAACGTCAGGATTGTTCGCCCTTCCTGGATCGCAATGGTCATTACGGCATAGTCTTGAATACTTGGATTATCTGCTCCTATTGAAGTAATGTCAAACCCTTTGCTTCTCAAATACTGAATGCTCTTTATTGGGAAGTTTTCGTTAGCTAATAACTTCATGCATCAATTAAGCTGTCTTTCGTGTTGGGGTGAATAAAAGACCATCATTTATGCAATCTTGTATATAAGCAAAAACAGCCTGAAGAGACTCCTTTGTAAGTCTGGGAAAATTTTCCAGAATTTCATGTTCACTCCATCCCTGTGCTAATAGGCCAACAATATGCTCTACGGAAATGCGTGTTCCTTTTATAGTCGGTTTGCCTAATAAAACTTCTTTGTCTGAAATAATATGATCTTGCCAGTTCATAATACGGATTTAGCGTTTTTTTTAACTCAATATACTAATGTCCCTCTCTAGCTTTAGTATTAGTGCCTACTTTCGAAAACATTTACGCCTAAAGAGATAAAGCTACCAATTCTCCAGGATGTCCGACAGCACCAACTGCTATGACAATGTACTGCTTGCCATTAATCGAATAGGTCATGGGTATGCCACATTGATTGGCTGGCAATTCAATTGTTGAAATGATTTCTCCCGTTACTTTATCATGTGATCTGAATTTATTTCCACCACCACCATCGGCAGCATACAAGCCCGATCCTTCGCCAGCAAACAAAAGTGTTTTCGTTACCAACAGTCCAACGCGATCAGGTGATCCCGTTCTTGGCATGTCAATACCTTTTAAAGCTGGAATATCTTTTACCCAGTCAGGCGTATCTGCATTGGCCACCATCCATTTATGATCTCCAGTATTCAAATCAATGGCAGTGATTCTTCCGTAAGGAGGTTTCACCAACGGCAAACCATGAGGACCAATTCTGGAGCTACCCATAAACGCAACATAGTCCATATCGGATAAATTGGGAGCAGCTTCTAAACTCATTGGACGCAGCACGGTACTGGAACCGATATATAGAACTCCTGTTTCCGGATCCAAAACTCCGCCCTGCCAATTGGCTCCACCCACGGCATCGGGAAGTATTAACGTTCCTAACACGTTAGGCGGATTATAAACACTAACCGGAGTGTAAAGCGGTCCCTTTTTAAACTTGCTTACAATTTTTAACGCTTCCTTTTTTATTTCCGGAGTAAAGTCCACTAAGATATCATCCGAATAACCTTGTCTGTCGAAGGCTGCCGGCTTTGTAGGAAAAGGTTGTGTTGGTGATGTCCATTCTCCCTTCACATCACTTTTTGGAACGGCTCGTTCTTCAATTGGCCATACCGGTTTTCCTGTTACGCGATCAAAGACATAGGCAAATGCCTGCTTCGTAACCCGAACAACTGCTTTTATATCCTTTCCATCAACACGTATGTCCGCCAAAATTGGTGGGGCGGGCAAATCATAATCCCAGATGTCGTGATGAATCAACTGATAATGCCAGACTTTTTTTCCTGTCTTCACATTTAAACAAACCAAACTCTGAGAAAACAGATTATTCCCCGGTCGATGACCACCGTAGAAATCTCCTGTGGCTGCTTCTAAGGGAAGATACACATAGCCCAACTCAGGATCTGCGGTGAGTGGTGCCCATGCTCCTGCATTGCCTGTGTACTTCCAACTATCACCTTCCCAAGTTTCGTTACCTTCTTCACCTTGTTGTGGTATCGTACGAAAAATCCAAAGTTGTTTTCCTGTTCTTACATCATAGCCCATGATGTCGCCCCTGACTTGCTTTTTGGAAACGGGTGCAAGACCGACAGGAAAGCTTGCTCCCATAATGATAACATCGTTTACAATAATAGGCGGAGAGGTGGAGCCAATCGTTGCCGTAAGTGGATCAACATGTGAACCCAATCCTTTTTTTAAATCCACTACTCCGTGATCACCGAACTCAGGAATTAATTGACCTGTTTGAGCATCTAAGGCAATTAATTGAAAGCTCGGTGTGATATAGATGACCCGATCATTTCCTTTTACGGGAGATGACCAATAGGCCACACCTCTTCCTGAATTCTGGCGTGGCACATTCGCCTTTCGTTCTTTTTCATCGAACCGAAAGGTCCACAACGTTTCACCATTCTGCGCATCAATCGCTGCAACTGTTCTACTCAAACCAGCCGTAGTATATAAAACACCTTTGGCCATCAAGGGCGTTGACTTAAAATAGAACTCAGGGCTCGGTCCGAAATTATCGGTCTTCCATCTCCACGCAATTTTTAAATCTTTTGCATTCGCTTTGTTGATCTGATCCAAAGGGGAATAGTTGGTACTTGCATAGTCACCTCTATGCTGCAGCCATTCACCTTCAATAGTAGGTGGTTTAGGATCAAACTTCTTTGGTATAAACCCCAGGCTTACTCGCGATGGAGCCGGTGAACCCATTAAGATGGTTTGCAATTCCTCTTTGTTTGATGACAACTCAACATCCCCGGAAGGAAACCCATTGGCATTAAGTATAAAAGCTATAAGAGCGGAATAAGAAGCATCATCCAATGAATGTGGATTGGTTTTAGGCATTGTCGCTTTTGTCAATTCAAACAACTCACCCAATGACTTCTCTTTCCATTTGGAGATGAAACGCTCACCTATGAGAGCATTGCCTCCTTCCGTTCCGCGTAAATCTCTTCCGTGACAAGCCATGCAATTGTTGGTATAAAGAACTTCACCCAGTTCGACTTGCTTTTTTGTAAAGACTCCTACGGTGGTGGTTAGCGTTGTAGCTTCTCCGTGAGTTGAACTCTGATCAGGTTTTGAACATGAAAACAAAAACAAATTGATTATTAATAGACTTAATAATGGGTTTAAGTTTTTCATGGAATCATTGATATAGTTATTGTCCAACATTGGTGTCAATAAGCGAATATACGGGTTGCCTATAATTTCCTAATGAGAAGTCGAGTAATCTACTCACTCCGCAAGCCATCCACCGGATTGCTAACCGCTGCTTTATACGCACGGTAGGCAATGGTAAGCCATGCAAATAGTAAAATGGCAAGCCCGGCTTTTATAAATAGCCAGGGATTTAAATCAATCCGATAAGCAAAATTGCTGAGCCAGCTATCTGAGAAGTAGAGCAGGCCAGGAAGAGCGATGAAATATCCAATCACTACCATAATGAGATATTCGAGCGAAAGCAGAAGCATTAAATGTGAAACAGGGGCACCCACCGTTTTGCGAATTGCTAATTCCCTTGTGCGTTGTTCGGTTACAAACGAGATAATACCCAC
>JANOLM010000079.1:0-13782 GCA_031419815.1 Bacteroidia bacterium | reverse complement strand
CCCAAGCGAGGGAGTCAATCCCGGAGGTAAAAACTTTTGCGCGTAGTTAAGTCGCTCCAATACACGTGACCGAGCCCAGTAGATGTCGACATCATCATTGAAAATGACAAACACAAAACTCATCCCAAACATGGAAGCTGCACGGATACTTTTGATTTCTGGCAAACCTTGAAGATTGGATACCAACGGATAGGTAACCTGGTCTTCTATGATTTTGGGATTACGCCCCATCCACTCCGTATAAATGATTACCTGGTTTTCAGAAAGATCGGGAATGGCATCTACTGGTGTAGTTACTACAGCAAACACTCCGCCTATGATGATGAGGAGTATTCCTAACCAAACAAAAAAGCGATTGTGCATTGACCATGAGATGATTTTTTCAATCATTTTCTTTCTGTTAAGAGCTTTTTCATACTTTGGGCTATCTCATTATCTCTATTTAAATAGTAAAGCGTTTTTCCATCCTTTATTTCTCTTTTTAATAATCCACCATTTCTCATAATACCTAAATGGCGTGATGTGATGGATTGTTCCAGAGCAAGTGTTTCATAAATGGTTTTTACCATTATTTGATCGCAACCACAATTGCACATCAAATGAAGGATGGCAAGTCGTTCCGGATGAGCTGCCGATTTCAATGCTTCGGCTTGATCATTCCAATCGGTTTTTGATTTTGTGTTAGTCTTTGCCATTTTGCCTGCAATCAGGTATGTGAAATTGCAGATAGTTGTATATCTGTAGAATGATTGTGGTCAAGTATGATGATGATTTTTGTCATGCCCACTGCTGAAGGCAGGAATGATGAGCGTTTAACTATTAGGTTACCTGTATGGTAAAACTGCTCAGACTTAGACTGTCAATACACGCTATTGCTGGCTTGCCGGGTGGGCTCAAGCTAATAAAGCTTGAGTTGGAGAGAAATCAAGAGTTATAAAGTTCTTCTATGGAATTTTTATTATGATAATCGGTTCACCATGGTAGCACTGGCTTGTGCCGTGGGAAGAACTATCAAATCAGCAATAACAACATGCGGTGGTCTTGTCAAAGTGAATAGAATAAGATCGGCAATATCATCTCCCCTTAGTGGTTGCATTCCTTTGTAAGCACTGGCGGCACGCTCTGCATCTCCTTTAAAGCGAACGAGTGAAAACTCTGTTTCTACAAGCCCTGGATGAATAGCGGAAACTTTAATCCCATAGGCATTCAAATCGAGGCGCATTCCTTTGCTAAGAGCATCTACTGCAAACTTGCTGGCACTATAAACATTTCCATTGGGATAAACTTCTTTTCCCGCAATTGAACCAAGATTTATGATATGTCCTGATTTTCGTTCTACCATCCCAGGTAAAATTTCCCGCGAGACATACAAAAGACCTTTCACATTAATATCCATCATAGCGTCCCAGTCGTCTGTGCTACCAGATTGAATAGGGTCAAGTCCATGTGCATTTCCTGCATTATTAATAAGTACATCAATATTTTTCCAATGATCCCCAAGCGAAGTGATAGCCGTATGTATAGCTTCTTTATCGCGAACATCAAAAGATAAAGTTGTGACCTCCGTTTTTTTTGAAAGCTCCTGCATAAGAAGATCAAGTCTTTCTTTTCGTCTGCCACATAGAATCAGCTTAAAATTATTTTTGGCCAATAATCTTGAAGTTGCCTCACCGATTCCCGAAGTAGCGCCTGTTATTAAAGCAATTCTTTTCTCGTACATATTGGAAATTTAAAAAATAAAAAAACAGAACGCTGCATTCTCTTCTATTGGAAAACAAAGTAGACGGAAATAGTGTTGGTATTAATTCTTTTTATGGGATCGCGGAAAGCGCTTGGATCTGATCCCAGCACGTCAACAATACCCTTGGAGAAACGGATCTCCTGAGAAAATTTGAAAAGCGGAAAATAGAAATCAAATCCCAACCCCGCGTCAATACTTAAATTACCTTTTTTCACGGACAAGTTTGCCGTAGTGGACTGAATATCGTTTTTGCCAGATACTTCTATGCCAGGCGTAATCCCACCAATCATATACATTCTTACATTTCCCCTTCTTAAGGATTTGTACTTCAGCAGCAGCGGGGTTTCGAACATGGTAGTTTCGACCAATTGATCTTGTATGGTGCCGTCAGTATAATTGTATTCCACTACATGATTATAAAAACCAGCTTTCGGCATAAGCCTTAAATCGAGTATATCGTATAACCGAAGGTTGACTAAAAAACCCAGGGAGAAGCCGGGCGAAAATGGAGTCATGACGGAATGGACTGTATCGAAATTTTGTGTGACAAATTGATTGGAATACTTAATTTGATAAGCGGAGGTGTGAATACCAATCATAAAACCATAAGAGATCTTTCTCTCATCATAGTTGGGATTATTCTCACGTGCCCATTTAAACCGCTGGCATACTGCATCGAATGGAAGCAGCATGAATAAAATGCCGGCAACTATTTTGTGCCTGTGTATAATGAACTTACTCCAAAAGTTAGCGACTTGCATGTTGTGTTTTTATATCCAATACCTGAAAGGATTTTTAAAAAATCATTTCCATCAGGGAAGGCTTGTACGGACTCTGGCAAGTACGTGTATGCTGCCTGATCCTGTGAAACTAATCTTCCTATTTTTGGTAAAACGAAACTAAAATAAAAATTATACAACTCCTTAAAGGGAAAGCTTGATGGTTTTGAAAATTCTAAAATAACCACTTTTCCCCCAGGCTTTACAACCCGAAACATCTCGGTCAGCCCTTTCTCCAGATTTTCAAAGTTGCGCACCCCGAATGCAACGATCACGGCATCGAATTTATTCTCTTCAAACGGAAGATTTTCTGAATCTCCACTTCGTAACTCAATTTTTTTATCCAGATGACGCTCTTTCATCTTCTTGCGTCCTACCGCCAGCATGCCTTCAGAAATGTCGATGCCAATTACGCTATCGGGATTCAAGTCCAGGGCTTGGATGGCGAAATCACCGGTGCCAGTAGCCACATCCAGAATTAGCTTAGGCTGAATTTCCTTAAGCTCATGGATTGCTTTTTTCCTCCACCGGATATCGATGCCCAGACTTAAAAAATGATTTAAAAAATCATACCGGCCGCTGATGTTATCGAACATCTTCGCCACCTGCTCTTTCTTCCCTGAATTCTGTTCTTTGTACGGTACGACCATCATAAAAAAATTATAACCAATGATTTAACAATCATTGGTTATTGAAGTTCAAATTTTTAAAATTCAAGTGATAGACAATTTTGAATAGTGAATCTTCTAATTACCAAGCACTTTAAATTCTACCCTTCGGTTAATCTCCCGGCCATCGGCATTATCATCGTTGCTGGCTATCGGCTTGTCCTCTCCATACCCCACGGCCTTTATTCTGCGGGCATCAATCCCTTTTGAGGTGAGGAAGTTTTTAACCGCATTGGCCCTGCGCTGCGAGAGTTGTTTGTTATATTCTGCAGGGCCTACGCTATCAGTATGTCCGGAAATTTCAACTTGCATTCCGGTATTCTGCTTGAGCATGGTTTCAAGCTTATTCAACTCATTGTAAGACTCTTGCAGGAAGGTGGCTTTTGCAAAATCAAAATAGATATTACGCAACACGGAACTTACTCCCACTTTTAATTTTCGCAACTCCACGATCAGGGTTTTTGTTTTGACTTGTTCCGATGCGCCCTCTATTCTAATAGATTGATTTTGAAAAATATATCCTTCTTTCTCAACGGACAGTCTGTAGTCCTTGGCGGATTTTTCTTTTATACTAAATTCATATGTACCATTACCCACAGGAGAAAATCCTACTGCAACATTATCCTTTAGTCCTTGTAGTTTAACACGTGCATCTAATGGAACTTTACTTTCAGCATCCACAACTTTTACCAAATATTTGAATGGCTGTAGCTGTACTTTTTTGGGTTCCTCTTTTTTAGGTTCTTCTTTCTTTGGTTCCTCTTTTTTGGGCTCTTCCTTTTTAGGTTCTTCTTTTATGGGTTCAACAACAGGTTCTTCTTTCTTAGGCTCTTCCTTTTTAACTTCATCAGGAATTGTGATCATGTATATATCTGTATAACCCATGCCATCATCGCGAATAGAGGCGTAGTAAGCACGCTTTCCATCTTTAGAATTTACAAAATAGACATCATCATCGGGGGTATTGATGGGGAAGCCCAGGTTTTCCGGTTCACTCCATTCATTTCTATCGAGGTTAATCAAAGTGGATTTATAGATATCATATCCACCCATGCCCTTCCTTCCTCTTGAACTGAAATAGAGAGACTTGCCATCGTAATCAATGAATGGGCCGTCTTCATCAAGTTCGGTATTTATGGAAGAGCCAAGGTTCTTTACTTTACTCCATTCACCTTTACTGTCTTTGGTACACACGTAAATATCAGAGCCACCTAGTCCACCAGGCCGTTCACTGGCAAAATAAAGTATATCGCCATTTTCTGTAACCGATACAGATGCTTCGCGATAGGACGAATTAATAATACCTGGTAAAGCATCTGGAACTCCCCATGTTCCATCTGCGAGACGCTCACTTACATAAATATCACCATTGCCATCGTCTTTATAGATATATAGAGTTTTACCATCAGCAGATAAAGCAAGGTTGGAGTCATTAAACTTTGTATTGATGATGGCGCCTATATTTTTTGCCCGTGCCCATTTGCCTCCAGACTTTGTTGTCGTGAAAATATCTTCCCAGGGTTTGTTATCTTCTGCAACATCCTCGTTAAGGTTGTCATCACGTCTGCGGGTGGTGAATACTATTTCGCTTTCGCTTTCATTCAGCACGGGTCCATAATCATCAAACTCAGAATTTATTTCCCTACCGATGTTAACTATCGAAAAGTTCTTTGGATTGGCAACAAACTCTATTCCATTCTCACACTCCTTAATTTTACGCTCCACCTCTTTCAGTTCAACTTTGTCTTTGCCTTGATAGTTAGGCTTGCTAATTAATTTTTGTCTGTACTGAGTGTAGTACTTAAGCGCCTTGTCAAATTCAAGTCCGTATTGAAGGCTCTGTCCTATCCAAAAATTCAGATCAAAACGATAGTCAGGGTCTTGATTGGCAATGCGCAGGAAATATTTGACCGCCAGATCCTTTTTGATCGTTTCTAAATGTAAGTGGCCAGCTTCAAAATTGGCCTTGATGTTGGTGGTATCAGAATCAGCTGCCAATACCATTACTTCCCTAATATCATCATAAGCCAATGATCCATCCATCATTAATTGAGCCTGATCCATGTAAAGTTTGGATTGCTCCTTATCCTGCACTTGAGCAAAGGAATGAATGGAGAGAGTCGTAAAAGCAGCTAAAAAAACCAGTATTCCGCGGATACTGTACATCTTAAAAAATGGTTTAATTACGAATTTAGAAAAAAAATGGTGTTACAAGAGAGGCAATTTAGCAAAATCTGGTAAAAACAAGCGCCAAAATTTCAATCATAAGTTACCCGAATCTTACATTCTTAGTATTTTGCCCTTCAATTAACGCTTTAAGTGTTTTCCATGGTCATACATTCGGCAGAGTTTATCATTAGCAACACAGATTTCCTGAAATGTCCTATCACAAAAATGCCGGAATTTGCTTTCATTGGTAGGTCTAACGTAGGCAAGTCTTCAATCATTAACATGTTGACTAACCATAAAAGCCTGGCTAAGACATCCTCTGCTCCAGGAAAAACTCAAACCATCAATCATTTCCAAATCAATCAATCCTGGTATCTGGTAGATTTGCCCGGCTATGGATACGCTACTATCAGTCTGAAGGTAAAGCAAGGCTGGGGTAAAATGATTGAGAACTATCTACTTAACAGAGAGAATCTTTTTTGCACGTTTGTCCTCATCGATTCACGCCTAAAACCTCAAAAAATTGATTTAGAGTTTATCACATGGATTGGTGAACAGGGCTTACCTATTGCTTTGGTTTTTACAAAATGCGACAAGCTAAAAAGAGGTGAACTGGCACGATCAAAAAAAAATTACCTTGATGCCCTGGCCGAAACATGGGAAGAGATACCCCCATTTTTTATTACTTCATCCGAGAAAAGGATTGGCCGAAATGAAGTATTGGCCTTTATTGAGAATGCTATGAAACAGAAGTGAAGAACTTTAGCTAGCAAGTCTTAAAATCTATTAGTTTTGCCGCATTAAAAACAAGTTGAATGTATGGAGTTGTCTGAAATAGCATCGGTAAGCGGGAAAGGTGGTCTTTACAAAGTTTTGGCACCTACAAAGTCTGGTGTCATCCTGGAATCATTGGATGAAACCAAAGCCCGGTTGGTAGCCTCCGCCAGCAATCGTATTTCATTGCTGCATGAAATTTCCATCTATACCAATACCAAAGAGGGGACAGCTCCCCTGCTGGCTGTTCTAAAAAAAATAAAAAAAGATTTTGGTGCCGATCTGGGTGTTGATGCTAATTCGGATGGCTCCGAACTTAAGGCCTTCATGAAATCGATTTTACCGGAATATGATGAAAACCGTGTTTATGTTTCGGATTTGAAAAAGCTAGTTAAATGGTATAGCGTGATTTCACAATACGCTCCTGAAATCCTTGAGGCTGAATCCGCGGAAGACCTACCTGCCGAACAAGCAGAAAAGCCTAAAAGCTAACGGCTTTGTCCACCATATTTTTTGACCCTACATAGAAGGGTGTGCGCTGATGTAAACTGTTAGGTTGAATATCCAGAATTCTACTTTTGCCATCAATTGCTTTTCCTCCGGCCTGCTCTGACACAAATGCCAGTGCATTGCACTCATACATTAGGCGAAGCTTTCCATGACTATCTTTTGCCGTGGCCGGATAAATATAAATGCCGCCTTTTAAAAGATTGCGGTGAAAATCTGCTACCAGTGAACCTATGTAGCGGGCTGTGTAATGCTTGTCTTTGCAATATTGGAGATACTCTTTTAAGGGTTCAGCAAACGAATTAGATGAACCTTCATTAATCGAAAATATTCTTCCGTCTTCAGGTATCTTCATATCAGGATGAGAAAGAAAATATTCTCCAAGGGTTGTCTCGTAGGTAAAACCATTTACGCCATGCCCTGTGGTGTAGACCAACATGGTTGAAGATCCATACAAAATATAACCGGCAGCCATTTGCTCTGATCCCCGTTGCAGAATGTCTTCCTTCTGGATTGGTTGACCGATCGGGCTTTTCCTCCGATAAATGGAAAAAATTGTTCCGATCGAAACGTTTACATCAATGTTGGAAGAGCCATCCAATGGATCGATAGCGATCACATACTTTCCATCATTGTTTAAGTCTAAATACGATTCAGTTTCTTCGGAGATGAGTGCACATGCTTCTCCACCTTTTGTGAGGGCACGGGTAAAGCGTATGTTGGCCAACACATCCAGCTTTTGCTGATCTTCGCCTCCTGTGTTTTGCGAGCCTATTGGACCCATAATGTCGATCAACCCAGCTTTGTTAATTTCGCGGTTCACAACTTTTGAAGCCAATGCTATGTCGCGCAGTAATTGGGACAGCTCACCGCTTGCGTATTGAAACTGGCTCTGATTGTTCTTTATAAACCGATCCAGGGCAATGCCTATGGACTGCGCGATGCGCGAAGCTTCTATCATGATAATTGCGTATTTGTATTTTGGACTAAATTCGAGTCGGTTTACATCTTTGTAGCTGCAAATATACTTTGCAAACGTTTGAAATCAATATAATTTGAGATGAAGGTTTTTAAGTTTGGAGGCGCATCCGTTAGAAATGCAACAACACTGCGCAACGTTGCTTCTATTTTGAAGGATCATAAACAGCAACTCTTGGTAGTAGTTTCGGCTATGGGCAAAACTACTAATATGCTGGAACGTATCGTTGCCGTATCACAGGCAAAGCAAAGTATAGCTTCGGAAATTGAACGACTAAAAGCGTATCATTATGAGATAACCGATGCTTTATTTAAAAAAAATGATATTGTCCGAACCACATTAGAAATTTTTTTTGAACGAATAGAGAAGGAGGCTCCAAGGAATGAGGACTATGATCAGGTTTACGATCAGGTGGTATCTATGGGAGAAGTAATTTCCTCTTTTATCCTCAGTCATTTTCTCAGCGATCAAGGAATTGAAAACGAATGGATTGATGCCCGACAGTTTATTTCTACTGACAACAATTTCCGTGAAGGAAAAGTAGATTGGGATAAAACAAAAATCAATATTCAAAAGATACAGGACATCCTGAAGAAAAGAATAATTATAACACAAGGCTTTATCGGTTCAACACAGAATGGCCTCACCACAACACTGGGGCGAGACGGATCGGATTTTACGGCTGCTATTTTTGCATCGTGTTTAAATGCCGAGTCAGTCACCATTTGGAAAGATGTGCCGGGCGTGATGAATGCTGACCCCAAGCGTCTGCCGGCCGCAACCATATTTGAAGAGTTGCCTTACAAAGAGGCAGCAGAGATGACGTATTATGGAGCTTCCGTCATTCATCCAAAAACCATTAAACCTTTGGCGAACAAAGGCATCCCGTTGTTTGTCAAGAATTTTGATGATCCAACATTAGAAGGCACCAAAATATACGAATGCAAGGTTGATCATTTGCCTCCTCTCATTGTTTTTAAAGACAACCAATGCCTCATCTCCTGTAAGGTAACGGACTATACCTTTATTGATGAGCATCATCTTGGCACCATCTTTCAGGCACTTAGTGAAAGGAATGTAAAAATTAATTTGATGCAGAGTTCAGCTATCTCTTTTTCTTTTTGTGTGGATTTTCATGAAAGCAAAATCATAAGTTTAGTAAAACATCTGGGTCAAAATTTTGAGGTCTATTACAATACTGGCCTCACCCTGATCACCATAAAAAATTATGATCAAAAAGCTTTTGATGAATACAGGCTGCGACCAGGTGTTGTGCTGGAACAATCATCAAGGTCTACACTTCAGGTATTGATAAAATCCTGATCAAAATGTTATGGGTCACTCCATTTGAAAAGGGTTAGAAAATCTCCTCTGGAAATAAATTACGGACTTCTCTAAAACTCCGCGTGAAGTAAAGCAACCGAACTACAAAAAGCGAAATAGATTTTGCTGGGTACTGTCTTACCAGAAAACGGTGTATAATGCAGTTAGGATACCAATTATTAAAACTGAGCCTACTGCAAAGCCCGAAGAAACGCTGAACATGGAAGTATCAATTTCAATTGCCCGAGGCTGATCTTTACTCTTGCGATCCAACAGGCTCATGATAATCATTAACAGCACAAGAAAGACAAAGACAATTGACATCCGATCTAAAAATGGGTAATCAGGAAAAGTACCTGACGTCCAGAGTGGTAAAAATTTCAAGAGCGTGGATAATGGTATGGTGAGTAAGGCCGCGGCCAATGCTGCTGAAGCAGTTGTACGTTTCCAGAAAAATCCCAATAAAAAAATAGCCAGCACACCGGGTGAAATAAAACCAACATATTCCTGTATAAATTGATAAGCTTGGTCTAGTGATCGCAGGGCCGGTGCTACCAGGCAGGCGAGGAGCATGGCTATGATAACAGCCCATCGTCCGGTGCGTACCAATTGTTTTTCAGAAGCACTTTTATTGAAAAACTTTTTATAAATATCCAGTGAGAAGATCGTTGAGATGCTATTTGCTTTTCCTGCCAATGAAGCAACAATGGCGGCTGTGAGCGCAGCAAAGGCCAAACCTTTTAACCCTGAAGGAAGAAGGTTTAACAAAGTAGGATAAGCACGATCGGGTTTTAGCAAGCCTGCAGCATCCATCATTTCAGTTTGAAACATTCCATTTTGATAGAGTACGTAAGCGGCAATGCCTGGTATCACGGCAATCACCGGTACAAGTAATTTTAGAAAGGCCGCAAATAATATACCGCTGCGTGCTGTCTTTAAATCGGCACCAAGCGCTCGTTGAATGATGTATTGATTGCATCCCCAATAATTTAAATTGTTAATCATCATTCCGCCTACCAACACCGACAAGCCCGGAAGGTCTTTGTAATAGGGATGCGAGGAATCAAAGATCATGTGAAAATGAGTAGGAGCTTTTTCCTGAATAAGTTGAAAGCCCTTCAAAACATTTTGGCCATACCCAAAATGTTCTGAGACAAGATTAAGAGCAAGGTAGGTAGTGACAAGTCCACCCAGGATCAGAACAGCAACTTGTATTACATCTGTATATCCAATCACTTTCATTCCGCCAAGCGTTACGATAATTGAAAATATGGCTAGGCCAGCTATGCACGTTTCAAAACTGATTCCGGAAATAGAGGTAATGGCGAGCGCACCCAAATAAATGATCGAAGTGAGATTCACAAAGACATACACCAACAGCCAGAAGATAGCCATGATGGTACTCACAGTGCCGTTGTATCGTTGGGCAAGAAATTGAGGCATGGTGTATATTTTATTTTTCAAATACAGAGGAATGAAAAATATGGCGACAATAATCAAAGTAGCTGCTGCCATCCACTCATACGTAGAGATTGCCAGCCCCAATGCAAAACCAGAACCCGACATCCCTATGAAATGCTCTGCGGAAATGTTTGACGCAATCAGTGATGCACCAATCGCCCACCAGGTCAGTGATCCTTCTGCAAGAAAAAAATCTTTAGAGTCGATGCTCTTTGCTTTCCTCCTGTAGTAGATATACATGCCATAACCTGAAACGATGATAAAGTAGACCAGGAAGACAACGTAATCAGCAGTGTGGAGTTTGTTCATGATGAAGAATCAAAAATAAGGTTGGTCCATTAATCCAAATTATGTGAATGTTAAAATACGAGTCAGATGAATCATGTCCAACTGTATTACATAAAATTGGATAAACCATCCTTTTGTGTTAAATTTTGATCCCCGCAAAAAATATCTGACTATGAAAGGATTAATGATGGATTATCAGCTCACCCTTCCTACCATCCTGAGAAGGGCTGAAACATTATTTGGTCATAAGGAAATTGCCACACGGCTACCCGATAGAACTATTCATCGATACACGTATAACAACTTTGCTGTCCGCACAAAAAAATTAATGATTGCCCTTCAGCAATTGGGAATAAAGGAAGGTGACAGAGTGGCTACACTGTGCTGGAACCATTATCAACATCTTGAAATCTATTTTGCCGTTCCATGTTCCGGAGCTGTTCTTCACACCCTTAACCTACGCTTAAGTCCGGATGATCTGGAGTACATTGTTAATCATGCTGAAGATAAAGTGATTATTGTAGACCAGATATTGCTTCCACTCTTTTATAAATTCAGGGATAAAATAAAGGTGAAGAAAATCATTGTTATCCCTAACGCAAATCAACCAGTGCCTGATGGCATGCTCAACTATGAAGATCTTCTTACACCCAGTGATCTCAGTAATTTTCAATTTTTAGAATTAGATGAAAATTCTGCGGCTGCTATGTGTTACACTTCCGGAACCACAGGTAGGCCAAAAGGAGTTCTGTATTCGCACCGTTCTATTGTATTACACTCTTTAGTTTCTGCTTTTGCAGATGGACTTGGCATTAAAGAATCAGATATTGTGTTGCCCGTGGTGCCAATGTTCCATGTGAATGCGTGGGGTTTTCCTTTTACGTGTACGATGGTCGGGGCAAAGCAAGTCTTCCCTGGTCCGTATCTTGACCCGCCCAGTCTGTTGGAGCTTTTCGAATCCGAGCGAGTTACGATAACAGGAGGAGTGCCAACGATTTGGCTTGGAATTTTAAATCTGCTAGATGCTGATCCAAAAAAATACAAACTAGACTCGCTTCGCTGTTTGTTAGTGGGCGGATCGGCTGCTCCCAGAGCAATGATCCAGGGATTTCAAGAACGGCATAAGTTAAGTGTTTTGCATGCCTGGGGTATGACGGAGACTTCGCCACTGGGCACCGTTGGAGTTCTTACGAGTGAGATATTGAAGGCGCCAAAAGATGTTCAATTTGATTATCGTGCTAAGCAGGGTATACCTTCTTCATTTGTGGAGATAAGAGGAAGATCAGAAGAAGAATTTATTCCATGGGATGGAGCAACTATGGGAGAGTTGGAATTGAGAGGCCCTTGGATAGCCAAAGCGTATTACAATACTCCGGATGAGGAACAGAAATTTACGGAAGACGGATGGTTTCGTACAGGTGATATAGTTACTATTGATGAAAAAGGATACATCGAAATAAAAGACCGATCGAAAGATGTAATTAAATCGGGTGGGGAGTGGATTAGTTCGGTTGCGATGGAAGGAGTATTGATGGGCCATCCCGCAGTAGCGGAAGCAGCTGTGGTGGCAATTGCCGATGAAAAGTGGACTGAAAGACCGTTGGCTTGCATAGTGTTAAAGGAAGGGAAACAAACAACGGCTGAGGAACTTCATAAATTTCTAGAGCCACACTTCGCTAAATTCTGGTTGCCAGATGCCTATGAATTTGTAAAGGAAATTCCTAAGACATCAGTAGGGAAATTTAAAAAATCCGCGCTTAGAGAAAAGTTTAAGGATTATCAAAAACGGTAACAAAAACGCACGGTAGTTATGCTATTTCTAAAACTTTGCAAAACCTTTAACGAAATAGAGTGACTACCAGACCGGTCAATATGCTGAAATATTTTTTTCTTGTTGTCATTTTTTTTTCATTAAGCTGGAATCTTTCTGCTCAATCGTTTATATCGGGTAAAGTCCGTGACTCTAAAACGTTGGAGCCTCTTCCATTTGCCAATGTCTATATTAACAATACAACCATAGGTGTAGCTGCCAATCAGGACGGAGAATATCTGCTGAAAAATGTGCCCACAGGTATTAATGAAATTGTGTTCTCTTTTGTCGGATATCAAACCAATACAACGAAAATCAGGGCGAATGATGGTGAGACGATAAAACTTAACATAAAACTTAAACAGGTTGAAAAAGAATTAGAGAATGTAAGTATTAATAGTACGCGCGATAAAGATTGGGAGAAAAGAATGAGGCGATTTCAGCGGGTTTTTCTTGGTGAGACAAAAAATGCCGCTAATTCCAAAATTCTTAATGCGTGGTGTATTGAACTCAATGAGGATAAGTCATCAGGTATAAAAAGAGAACTAACCGCTACTTCAACGCAACCAATAGAAGTAGAAAATCTTGCCTTGGGTTACAAAGTCTTCTATGATCTCAAAGCATTTAGCTCAACCAGCGACTATTACAAGTTCAACGGAAATGTTTTCTTTCAGGCGATAAAAACAACAGACTCTGTCCAAGCCTCCCGTTGGACCAAAAACCGTTTAGATGCTTATCGAGGTTCAACACGACATTTGTTCAAAGCTATTTTGGACAATCGTCTGACAGAGGAAGGATTTTTGATGTACGCCTTCAAATCTGAATTTCAAAAAAAGACGATGCGATCAACAGTTTTTTCGCAAGACCTCAACAGAATTTTAACGGCTTATAATCCCAGTGGTTTTTTCTTACCTGGCCGGTACCCGGGTGAATTTAAAGTAACATTGAAACCAAAAATTGAAATTCATTACCTGAAGGCCTCTACTGCATTTAGAACTTACAGTGATGTTATGGTGCCGGTAAGTAATATTGAGTTAACGTGGGGGTATGTTGAAGTTGATCAAAACGGAATAATCCTAAACCCTAAATCACTTATTACCTCTGGGCACATGGGTAAATCACGTGTTGCTGATCTTTTGCCGTATGATTATGTACCTGGCAATGCAGGAGATTTTGTTCCACTAAAACTTTTTTCAAAAGAGCAACTCAACCTAGATAGGCTTCAAGAAGAAGTTTACTTGCATACCGATAAATCCTATTACTATCCAGGTGAAGTAATCTGG
>JANOLM010000078.1:0-2616 GCA_031419815.1 Bacteroidia bacterium | reverse complement strand
GCAAGCATGTCGTGAGTTTCATTTACAGTCCAGGGAATGACCCTAAGCCTTGCCTCCGATTGTCCAGAAGGCAAGAGATTCGTAGAAGATTTTATCCCGGTCAGAACGGGTTGAGAAACCGTTTTGGCATGAAGGTAATCCACACTTTCATTGGTTAGCAATTTAAAATCCGGACTATAAATTGAAGGAGTGAACCCGAGAGCGCTTAAATTCTGATCGACTGTTTTTTTGTTTTCGATTAAGGCCGCTAGCCTAATCTCAGGATGTTTTTCGTGCCAGTATTTTAATACGCGAAAGTCAAAAGATTGAATCACTACTCTTTCCAAGGGAATGTACTGATCCACAAGATCATAAACCAGTTCAGAATATTCTTCGGGTGTGGGATGGAATTTTTTATCACCTTCCGGCAAACTCTTGATCTCTATGTTATAATCTACTTCATAAGTGGAAAAGTTCTTGATATGATTTTCAACTGCAATAATTACTTCCGACAATAGAGGTTTATGAATTTTCATTTTCTCTTGTTCAGGAAAACGCGCATTCCCCTTCGATCCACAATCAAACTGTTTCACCTGATCATAGGTCATTTGATAGATGTTGTGCTTCATCTCTTCTTTCTTTGAGATTTCATTTCCATTAGGATCGAGACAAATTTCTGACGACATCCAGGGTTCATGGGAAACAACAACCAATTTGTCTTTGGTGATGGCCACATCAAGTTCAATAGTGGTAACACCTGAATCCAGTGCCGTTAAGAAAGCTGGAATTGTATTTTCTGGTTTCAGTCCCCGGGCACCGCGGTGACCTTGAATGTCAAACCTGGGAATGTATTGAGCAGAAAGAGATTGAGAAATGATCAATAGAAGTACTAAAAATAGATTTCGCATCCACAAAGATAATGATTGCTCTCCTGACTATCCAAAATAAAGAAACTTACTGCCTGATCATCATCATTCTTCCTCCACCTGGCCTCCGCATTCCCATGGGTATAAAAGGCGTGGGCTACCATTTTGCAGTAGGTTGATTTGTGATTAGATTTGTTAATGACCTAAACAAATCTAATGTCCAACTGGAAAATAAAACTCTCACTCTTTCTCAACTATTTTGTCTTTGCTATTCTGCTTAACAGTGTTGGCACCGTTATCTTACAAGTACAAGGCAATTATGGAGTTTCGGAATCCTCGGCCAGTATACTCGAAGCATTCAAAGATTTGAGCATCGCCATCGTTTCCTTTTTGGTTGCCTCTTATATTACACGTATTGGTTATAAAAATGCGATGCTCATCGCGCTTGGCTTTGTGGCAGTGGCATGCCTGATGATGCCATCTCTCAGCAGTTTTGCCATGACCAAAGTTTTGTTTGCTGTTACCGGCACATCATTCGCCTTAATTAAAGTGTCGGTGTATGCCACCATTGGTATTATTACGAATAACAAAAAGGAGCACGCGAGTTTTATGAATTTCATTGAGTCATTTTTTATGGTGGGCATCCTTACAGGCTATTTTCTTTTTAGCGCTTTCGCGGATGATGGCAATCCACAATCTACAGCGTGGTTGAGTGTCTATTATCTACTGGCAGGAATTGCTGTGGTTGCCTTCGTGCTTCTGCTAAGTACAAAACTTGATGAGTCATCCGTACAGACAAGTTCCTCAAAACCTTTTCTTGAAGATTTCACAGATATGATCAAGTTGGCCCTTACCCCTTTAGTGCTCGTGTTTATTGTAAGCGCGTTTACGTATGTGCTGATTGAGCAGAGCATCATGAGCTGGCTACCCACGTTCAATAGTAAAGTTCTCCACCTTCCCATTACCCTCAGCATTCAAATGGCCAGCATACTTGCGGCATCCACCGCTATCGGAAGATTTGGTGCTGGTTTTGCATTACAAAAAATTCATTGGTTTGCAGTTTTAATTGTTTGCTTGCTTGCGGCAAGTGTCTTAGTGTTGGTTGCTATACCCTTGGCACAAAACAATAGTGGTGAAGTAACAGGTTGGAGTAATGCACCACTGGGTGCGTTTGTATTTCCGTTGATCGGGTTATTTATCGCCCCGATTTATCCCGCTATCAACTCTGTCATATTAAGTACCCTTCCTGCACGACAACACGGCCCTATGTCTGGGTTGATTGTAATTTTCTCTGCCCTGGGTGGAACAACGGGTTCCATCATTACTGGAAATATCTTTGAAGCGTATGGTGGCCAGACAGCTTTTTATTTTTCATTAGTACCGATTTGGATTTTAATGATTTGCCTTTTCTTCTTTAACAGGATACAAAAGAAATCAGAAGCGAAGGTTGAGTTTAGTTCGAAGGGTGGGCATTAGAGAGTTGAATAGGCAAATAGGCAATTGACAACGCTTACTAAAAAAATAATGATATGAACCCACATGAAGAAAAATTCAGCGAGGATCCCGCGGAGAATCTTCGCATGGAAAATGAATTGCTGAAACTAAAACTGCAAGCTCAGTTTGGTGCTATGGTAGGCGAAGGGGAAACCCTTCCGCCCGAAATAGAAAATGAGTTCTTAAAAAATGTGTTTGCCATTGAACAAGATCTTGGCGACTACAAGCCTATAAAGGTAGTTGACCTTTTAGAAAAGCCGGATTTCCCAAAAGCAAC
>JANOLM010000077.1:0-9465 GCA_031419815.1 Bacteroidia bacterium | reverse complement strand
GCAATTAAGGTAACTGCTTTTTTCATATCGGTTACATTCATGTTATCCAACATAATAACATCAACACCGCCTGCATTCAATACCTGTTGCACTTCATTCAAATTACGTGTCTCTACCTCAATCTTAAGGTGTTTATTTTTTGCTGTCAGATATTTTTTTGTGTTTTCTATAGCTTGGGGTATTCCACCAGCCATGTCTATGTGGTTGTCCTTTAACATCACCATATCATAAAGCGCATAGCGATGGTTTGTTCCTCCTCCAATAGCCACTGCCCACTTCTCCATCAATCGAAAGTTGGGAGTTGTTTTACGAGTGTCCATAAGTTGTGCCCCCGTGCCTTCAATCAACTTGCACAATTTACGAGTGTAGGTTGCAATGCCGCTCATGCGTTGCATGCAGTTTAGAACCAGTCGTTCTGCAGAGAGAATTGCCCGTGCTGAGCCTTCCACAGTAAAAGCAATGTCGGCATTTCTTATTTCGTCTCCATCTCGTTTAAAATATTCTAACGTCAGTGATGGATCAACCTGATAAAATATTTCTGCAGCCATTTCAACACCCGCAAGTATGCCATCGTCTTTCACTAAAAGTTTTGCTTTGCGGATAAGGTCTGTTGGAATAGCGCCCAGTGTGGAGTGATCCCCGTCACCAATATCTTCGGCAAGTGCCGCTGTAATAAATTGAGAGATGGCTGACTCGGTAAGATAAGAAGGGTGGGTCATAGCGAATTCAAAATTTAACACACAATTTTGAACGTTGAATCTTGGATTATTCCTTCACGAAATTAATCTCGTGTATTAAGTAACTCCCTTCAACTTCCTTCACGCGTATAAGTGCGCTGTAGCTCTCACTATTGCTTAGGTATCGGCCAATTGCAAACTGGAGTCCGCCTTTTGAAGAGCCTGTGTGTACGATGCTAAAATCCTTTGGAGGATGTTTTTTGAAAAAATCACGCAAGGCAAATTCGGCTTGGGCTTTGCTGTAGGTATTCACTTCTCCGTCCAGGTTCATATCCACAGACTGATTGAGAAATTTGACCATGTCCTTGGAATTGCCCGCCTTGATCACCTCTTTGAAAGGCGCAAAAATATCTGCTTGCGCAATCGCTTCATTGCCCGCAAAAATGACCAGTAACCAAACCAATGCAATACTGTAAACGCTTCTAATCTTCATCACTTGTTAGTTAGACCAAAATTATGCCATTCATTACGGCTAAACAAAACCCTCGATGAGAACTTTCATCTTTCTTCTGCTTTATTCAACCCGAACAACTGTTATCTGAATCAGGAAGGCAGATTATCTCCCAAATGCCGTGAATCACAGTTATATTTACATCTCTATTTCCTTAAATCTTTTTTTCATGAACAAAAAAGTGCTGTTGATGATCCTTGATGGTTGGGGCATCTCCAAAAACCCTAAGGTTTCTGCAATTGACCAGGCCAAAACACCTTTTGTCAATTCTTTATACACCAAGTATCCGCATAGTAAACTGGAAGCTTCAGGCCTCGCTGTCGGGCTGCCTGCAGGCCAGATGGGAAATTCAGAAGTTGGGCATATGAACATCGGGGCTGGCCGAGTGGTTTATCAGGATCTTGTGCGTGTGAACAAGGCCGTTGAAGAAAAAGAATTGGATAGCAATCCTGTTCTGCTGGATGCTTTTAAATATGCGAAAGCAAATAATAAATCTATTCATTTAATAGGATTGCTTTCAGATGGTGGTGTTCATTCTCATATTTCCCACCTCAAAGGAATTATTACCATCGCCAATAACAATGGCCTAAAAAATTTATTCGTTCATGCCTTTACAGACGGACGCGATACTGATCCAAAGGGTGGCGTGGCCTATCTGAAAGATCTTCAACAACATCTTTCAAAAACTACCGGCAAACTGGCAAGCGTAGTGGGCCGTTATTTTGCTATGGATCGCGACAAGAGATGGGAGCGTGTTAAGCTTGCCTATGATCTAATGGTGAAGGGCATAGGAGAAAAAACCACTGACCCCATTAAGGCTGTAGAGAAATCTTATGAAACCGGAGTGACGGATGAATTCATTAAACCTATTGTGGCAGTGGATTCAAACGACAACCCGTTGACGACAATAAAAGAGGGCGATGTTGTTCTTTGTTTCAACTTTCGCACCGACCGCGGAAGGCAAATCACCGAGGCGCTGACGCAACAAGACTTCCCTGAACAAGGAATGAAGAAACTAAAACTGGATTACATTACGTTGACTAATTATGACAATTCTTTTCAGCATGTAAAAGTGATTTTCGATAAGGACAATCTTGAAAATACGATTGGCGAGATCGTAGCCAAAGCGGGCAAAAAACAAATCCGCATTGCCGAGACCGAAAAATATCCTCATGTGACCTTCTTCTTTTCCGGAGGACGGGAAGATGTGTTTCCGGGAGAGTCGCGCATCATGGCGCCATCACCAAAAGTAGCTACGTACGATCTTAAGCCAGAGATGAGCGCTGCTGAAATCCGTGATAAAATAATTCCTGAACTGGATAAAAAGGAAGCAGACTTTATCTGCCTCAACTTTGCCAACCCCGATATGGTGGGCCACACTGGAGTTTTTTCTGCTGTGGTAAAAGCTGTTGAAACCGTAGATGCTTGCGCTGAAAAGGTTACACAGGCCGCATTGAAAAATGGGTATAGCACAATCATTATTGCAGATCATGGCAATGCTGAGTATATGATCAATGATGATGGCACACCCAACACTGCCCACACTACAAGTTTAGTCCCTTGCATTTTGGTGGATGATCGGTATAAAGGGAAAATTAAAGATGGAAAACTGGGCGACCTTGCTCCCACCATCCTAACCATGATGGGCATTCCTGTTCCCAAAGAAATGAACGGCACTATTCTGATTGAAACAGTTTAGTTAAATAGGTAAAAGTTAATCGTAGATGAGATTTTTTGTATTGCTCTTTTTCATTGGACTTGTTGCATCGGGTTGCCAAAAGCAAAAGGTTAGGGCAAAGCGTTATATCGATATGGATAGCCTGGTGAATGTGCAGGTGGATTATTTAAGCAAGTCAAAAGCTTCATTGAAAAAAGAGGCAATCATTGGTGAAAAAAATAGTTCTTCTTCCAACGTGCTAGATAGCATGGCCTGGTCGCAGGAGTTGGATGTTTTTCGTCAGCTTGATCTCATTAATCGTCCAATTTATCGGGATGCGTATGTGGTGAATGCCGGAGTGAAAGATTCAAAAAGCAATTTGTTGATACGCTCCTACCAGGCTCCCTCTAAATCCACTGTTCCTTACTTACTTCTTTATTATCAAAATACGCCTTCACGGCTAAAAAAACTGGAGGCGCTTTATCAGGAAACCAATTCACTTTACGGTAGCCAACGCAAGCTGGAAATGTATTTTGAGGATACCACAGGCAAATCTTATTTGACAGGCTACTCTATTGAAGGGAATCAGAAAATGATTTTGAGTGATAGTGTGCATTATGTGATCAAGGCAGACATTGTTTTTTGATCACTGAATAACATCTCTTCCATTTAACAAGAATACATACATAAACCTCAAACTACTTCCTTGTATTGCATTTTATGCAATTGTGCATAGAAGCCATCCTTTGCCAAAAGTTGTTCATGACGGCCTATTTCTTTGATTTCACCTCTGTCCAGAACAATAATTTTATCAGCTTTTTGAATTGTAGAAAGTCGGTGGGCAATCACAATGGCGGTGCGATTACTCATCATTTTTTCAATTGCCTCCTGAATCATTGCTTCTGTTTCGCTATCAACTGATGAGGTGGCTTCATCCAGAACTAAAATTTTTGGATCATAAACCATCGCCCGAATAAAAGAGAGCAACTGTCGTTGTCCTACCGAAAGTGTGGCACCACGTTCCATAACATTGTAGTCCAGGCCACCGGGAAGCCTTTCAATAAATTTCCGGGCGCCTACGAGATCGGCAGCATGTAGGATCATTTCTTCTGTCACATCCGGATGGCCAAGGGTGATGTTATTTCGAATGGTGTCAGAAAAAAGAAAAACATCCTGAAGCACTACTCCAATATTTTTACGCAGGATTGCAAGATCAAATTCTTTAATATCAGTTCCGTCCACTTTTATAGTACCTCGGTTGATTTCATAAAAGCGATTGAGCAAATTAATAATGGATGATTTGCCTGCACCTGTAGCGCCCACCATGGCAATGGTCTCACCTGGCTTGATATCAATTGTTATATCCTTTAGCACATAGTCAGCATCATTGTAAGCAAACCACACATGATCAAAAGAAACCTCACCTTTAATCTCGTCCGGAGTGAATGTTCCATTCTCTACAACATCTGTTTTGTCATCCAACAGGTTGATAATGCGCGAGGAGCTGACGATTCCCATCTGCAGTGTATTATACCGATCGGCAATCATTCGAATGGGACGGAAGAAAAGCTGGATATACATAATAAAAGCGGTGAGCTTGCCCAGGGTAATGCCGGTAAGCTCCTGATTGATTACCCCTTTGGAGCCATACCAAACCAGCAGGCCAATTCCCATGGCTGCAATAATTTCCGCCACCGGATAATAAACGGAATAATATAAAACTGACTTTAGGTTGGAGTCCAGGTGCTCTTTGTTGATCTCTTTAAATTTTACGAATTCTTTTTTCTGGCTTCCAAAAATTTGAACCATGCTCATCCCCGTAAGGTGTTCCTGGACAAACGCATTGAGGTTAGAAACGGCATTGCGCACATCGTTAAAGGCTACTTTTATTTTCTCTTTAAAAATATAAGTAGAAAGCAACATCAATGGAATAGTGGACAAACTAACCAGCGCCAATCGCCAGTCGGTAAAAAACATAAACGCCAGAATGAAAACAACTTGAAGTAAGTCGCTGGCCATAGCCGCCAATCCCTCACTGAAAACATCTGCCAATGTTTCAACATCGGATATGGTGCGTGTAACTAATCTTCCAATAGGTGTTTTATCAAAGAACCTGAGCCGAAGATTAACAAGATGTTCATAAAGCTTAACGCGAATGTCACGGATGACAAACTGCGCAATTCTACCAGAGATGTAAGTGTGAACATATTGAACAATCGATTGGACAACCAGCAGCCCAAAAATCAACAACATCACATTCACCATGCTCCAGTAATTGCCGTACTGCACGTGCTCGTCTAAGGTGTATTGAATTAAGAAGGGCCGGATGGGAGTTAACACTCCCAGAAGAAGTGTCAGAATGATGATGAGATAGAACCTGCCTCTATACGGTACAACAAATTGAAAAATCCTTTTTAAGACTTTAAAGTCGATGATATTTCCGCTCTTTACCTTTTCTTTCTCCATGACCTCACCCCCGACCCCTCTACCTCATCCGTCCTCCGGCCACCTTCTCCAAAGGAGAAGGAAAATGGTCTAAAGAATTGAATGGAGAGGGGAGGGTTATTATTTACTACTGTTTATACTTTCAAAAAAATTGTTTTTGGATATTTTACGCTCATTAAATACAATGCTTCCGGAGGAACGTTTATGCCTGCCTTCTTGCGATCTCTACTTTTTAATATCTCCTGGAAATCCTGCAAAGAGATTTTCCCAGAGCCTACATCCAACAGCGTTCCAACAATAGCGCGCACCATACCTCGCAAAAATCGATTGGCCGCGATCGTAAAAACCAACAAGTCACCCTTTTGATTCCACCGTGCCCGCTTAATGTCACAAATAAAGTGATTTACATCTGTATGTACTTTACTAAAGCATTCAAAATCATGTTCCCCGCATAGTAACCTAGCCGCCTTATTCATTGTTTTAATGTCCAATTCACGAAAGAAGTAATAGGCCCGCCCTACCAGAATCGGATCTTTAACGCGGGTAATTTTATACTCATACGAGCGCTCAAGGGCATCATAGCGCGCATTAGCGTCTGGTTTTACGGGAACGATTGAGCGTATAGCAATGAACCGTGGCAGAATTGAATTTAACTTAACAAGCCACACTGCTTCATCAAACTCTTTATCAACATCGGCATGAAAAAATTGTTGGACACAGTGAACACCTGTATCCGTCCTTCCACTTCCCACGATAGTGGTTTTCCTCCCGAATACTTTAGTCATCGAATCCTCCACCACCTGCTGCACACTGATGGCGTTAGGTTGGTTTTGCCAGCCGTGGTATTCGGTGCCATTATAGGTGATTTCAAAGAAAAATCTCATTGCAGAGTAGGCAGAGTTAGAAGTACAATCGAGTTTATATCTTACTTTTGGGCGCAATTTAATCAACCAGCGTATGTGGCAAAGAATTCAAACCGTGTTTCTTGCAATAGTAGTCTTATCCATGCTATTAAGTCTCTTCCTGCCTATTTGGGTTTCCCTTGATC
The DNA here is from genome assembly GCA_031419815.1 of Bacteroidia bacterium. Lineage (GTDB taxonomy): Bacteria > Bacteroidota > Bacteroidia > Cytophagales > Cyclobacteriaceae > ELB16-189. The sequence continues at coordinate 3,127 of JANOLM010000077.1, read as the reverse complement.
CCGAATCTGATATCTCCAAATCATTATATCCATTGCATTACACGGTACAAGAAGGTGATACCCGCACCACCACTTATTTTCCGTTTTGTGCTACGGCTATATTAATGATTGCTGCTGCCACTATTGCCATCATGGAAATCAGAAAATATGATAACCGGATCACCCAGATAAAAATGGGCACACTCAATTCGCTTATTTTGATGGGTGTGATGTTATGCGCCATTCTATTCGCAAATAACCTGACCAACTCAAATCCTATTGGCTGGAAATATGGATTAGGTCTCTATCTTCCCTTTGTGGGGGTCACCTGCAATTGGCTCGCCATTCGTTTTATAAGAAGGGACGAGAAAATGGTTAGAGATTCGGACCGCATCCGATAACATTTTTTAAAAGTCTGTGTTTTAAATTTCTAACCAAAAGAAATTATGGCACTTACCAAACTTGGCTCTAAGGATGCAAATACAATTGGCAGCCTTCCTTCCAACGGATCTATCGCACCTGATTTTGTTCTTTCAGGCAATAACATGAAGATGTGAACTTAAAAGATTGACACAACCGGAAAAGTAAAATACAACGAGCTCGTTCCGCAAATCGGGCAAGAGCCAAATTATGATGCTGCATTGAGGGCGATTTAAGTATTTGGGCTAATCATCAGAAAATTTTCCAAGAAAGACCAAACCCTTTCCCAGAGGAAAGGTTTTTATTTGGCCGGATCTTCATTACATTTCGAAACATGAACGAAGTAATTTTCCTGGTAGAAGACTCAGAAGAAGGAGCTCGTGCTTTGGGTAACTCTATTTTTACCGAAGGAGAAACACTAGATGAATTAAGGCAAAATACACGAGAAGCTGTTCGCTGTCATTTTGAAGAAGATTCCACACCTTCCCGTGTACGCTTACATTTGCAGTCTGCAAAATGAAAAAAGATTGCTTCGCCCCCAACGCACAAATCCTCGCAGGTGCTCGCAAAGACGTGTCAATATTTTCTGTTACCATTATATCTCGAAACCAAAATTAATTGACAAAATATTCGGATGAAAAATTTCTGCATTGCTATCATTTGCCTTTGCTTCGGAATAACCAAAGCACAAACAAAGTTTTACTACCTCACTGCCGACCGCGTTTTCGATGGCGAAATCATGCACGAAGGCTGGGCGGTTATAGTTGAGGGTGATAAAATTATTGCCGCTGGCCCAAAAGATAAGATCAAAGAACCAACTGGCGCCACAAAAATTAATTATCCAAACTCAACACTTACGCCCGGCTTAATTGAAGGTCATTCACATTTACTTTTATATCCTTATAACATCACTGATTGGGACACTCAAGTATTAAAGGAAACAGATTCGTATCGCACAGTTCGCGCAACTGTCCATGCAAAAAATACATTGCTGGCTGGTTTCACAACTGCACGCGACCTTGGAACAGAAGGTGCAGGCTATTCTGATGTTGCTTTGAAGCGTGCAATTAATGAAGGCGTTATACCAGGGCCACGGTTATTAGTAGCGGGGCGAGCCATTGTTTCAACCGGTTCATACGGACCGAAAGGTTATGATAGCGATCAGGAAATTATGCTTGGCGCGGAACCTGCAGATGGAAATAATTTAATCCGTGTTGTGAGAGATCAAATTGGAAAAGGTGCCGATTTCATAAAAATCTATGCCGACTATCGCTGGGGATTGAACGGTGAGGATCAACCAGCCTTCACGTTAGATGAATTAAAACTAATCAATGAAGTTACCCGCAGCAGTGGACGCGTGATGGTATGTCATGCCAAATCAAAAGAGGCAATCAAGCGCGCAGTCTTGGCAGGAGCAGAAACAATTGAGCACGGTGATTTCATTGATGTGGAAATCGGAAAGCTTATGAAAGAACATAATGTGACGTACATTCCCACCATTGCAGCTGTAGATATGATTTCTCAATATCGCGGATGGAAGAAAGGTGTTTCACCAGAACCCGCGAATGTTACAAGCAAGAAAAAAAGTTTTAAGGATGCCATTGCCTCTGGTGTAACGATTGGTATGGGTGGTGATGTAGGCATTTTCCCTCACGGGGAAAATGTTTTGGAAATGGAACTGATGGTAGAATATGGTATGAAACCTTTAGATGTGTTGAAGGCAGCCACCAGCATAAACTCGCGTGCTTTTCATTTGGATAACCAGGTGGGGTTTATCAAAGAAGGGCTGAAAGCCGATGTCGTTATAGTCAGTGGCGATCCCTCTAAAAACATTGCCGATTTGAGAAAGGTGAATTTTGTGATGAAAGATGGTGTGGTGTATAAAAATTGAAGGGCAGGCTAGTGTTAAGTTAACCGTGAAATGTTAATAGTTAATCGTAAAAGTCACTGTAAAATCAGATAGCCTGCGCAAATATTAACCGTCAAATTACAATTAACATTACACTAGTTATAATGCGAATAGCAGGAAAAAATAACTATAGAATTTTCTGTGATGGAGTAAATCAATCTGTGTTCCTGATCAATCCGTCTGCTCCAAGCACCTTATAAATTGATGTTTTAAAGGCTCTGGTTTTCCTAATCCGTCAAAGGGGTTTCTCAATATATCTTTTATCAGATCTCCTATTCGAAGTGCTATTTTTCTATCCGTTTGGCCTTTGGAACAAACTCAATATTTCTCATAGCAATTCTTCTGGCTTCAGAAAAATTACTTCTTTTTTACTTTTGTAAGTCTCTATTCTTTCATTCAATTCAATAGCGAAAGCTGGGTTATCCAAAATATATTCGGTATCGTCTGCCGATTGAATTGTAATGTCAACAGTCTTATGGGGAAACAATTTTTTTATTCCCTCAACAATCTCTGGTGTCAATAGATCTGTATTAATTCGGATAGTTGTCTCCATAACATTTACACAAAGTTAAATCTTTTAATTTAATGCACATACACCTTTAAACACGGTCGCAAAAAGTTGACGATTAATCTGAAAAATCGTAACTAGAAGTGCTTTACAACTATCCTTATGAATATGAACCGCAAACAAGCCTTAAAGAAAATGGCACTGGGAACAGCCACAGCCTTGGCTCTTCCTCAACTCGCAAAAGGAATGGATATTCTTTCTCCCGAGCTTAAAAATAATATCAACCATTCAGTATGCCGGTGGTGCTACAA
>JANOLM010000076.1:0-11425 GCA_031419815.1 Bacteroidia bacterium | reverse complement strand
TTAGGCTTGCGGCCTTTCAGCCATACCATGCTTCCCTGCGGTATTTTTTCATCACTCAAAAGTCCATTGTATTTCTTTAACTTCTTCAGTTGCACACCGGTATGTTGACTTATAGACCATATATCCTCATTTGCTTCAGTCTTATAAAATTCATTTTGAGATTTTGTTTTTTTTCGGGCAAGGAAGTAGAATGAGCCTGCCTGCACAGAATGGTCAGTTGTAATATCATTGTATTTTAAAAATGAAGAGCGATCAATTTGAGCCCGATCAATTAGTGCTGCTAGTGTTTCGCCATTTCTAGCCTTCACAACAGGAATTTCGTTTATCCATATTGGTTCTAACTTCTCCCCTACTTGCTCCATCTTTCCTTTTGCAGGATCATCATCATTTTTATCAATCGTTGAGACTGCCAATGACAGCTTTGTAAAATCTTCGACACCTCCTGCTGGTATAAGAATGGTATAGGATTTATCCGAAGGAATGATTCCTCTTTTCACCCACTTATTAAATTCCAACAATTTCCCTTCCTCCACCAAAACTTCAATGGCAATTTCCCGAAGCGATTTACCCGACTTAGCTTCATACGGAATCACTTTTACCTTTGCTTCTCCTGATAGTGCATTTTCAAAAGCCACTTTATGGGCAAGGTATTTTTTTACATACCAGTAGGTCTCACTGGTAATTTCCATATGCTTGGCACCATTGTGTTGGTCGCCTACCGAGCGCTGCACCCCGCCCGCTCCCATCTGGTAAGATTGCAATGCATACAGCCAATTGTTAAACATGTAATTGTTTTGCTTAAGATATTTGGCCGCTGCACGTGTTGAGGAAATCAAGTTCATGCGCTCGTCCACTTCCTTATCCATTCGCAATCCCATTTCCAAAGCAGTAAAATCTTTGAACTGCCAGAAGCCGACCGCATCTGAAACAGAAACCGCATCACTCACAAGCGCACTTTCTTGGAGAGCGAGAAATTTAAAATCATCTGGCAGGCGTTCTTCAGCAAATATTTTTTCAATGGTGGGGAAGTATGTTTTAGCGCGCTCTACTTTGATTCCAAAATAACGAGGATGCTGTGTGAGGGCGTCTACATCTTTCTGGATTTCCCGCCTGGCATCATCTCGTATGGTGAGTGTGATGCCGGCAAACTGCATCTTGTGAGGCACTTCAGGAGCTTGGCTGTATGAAGCAGCAGCTCTGAAAAAAAATAGCGCAACCGCAAAAAATCTCATTGACACCAAAGGTATAAAAAAGTAAGAATGTGTCCTAAACCTTCCTCATCAACAATATGCCATCCCGAATAGGAACCAACACGTTCTCGACCCTACTGTCTTCCTGAACCTTCTTGTTAAATTCTAAAATGGCGCGAGTATCCTTGTCTGGTTTGGTATCCAATACTTTGCCACTCCATAGTACATTGTCGGCAAGTATATAACCACCGGAGGCAACTTTATTGATCACAAGATCGAAGTAACTCGAATAGTTTTCCTTGTCGGCATCAATGAAAACAAGATCAAAGTTTACCTGAAGTTCGGGTATTAATTTTAATGCATTTCCAATTCTATAGTCTATTACATTCTCTAAAGCGGCCTCTTTAAAATAGCCGCGCACCTTACTTTCCAATTCCTCATTTATGTCGAGCGTTATCAGCTTGCCCCCTGACGCAAGACCTTCGGCAAGGCAGATGGTTGAATAACCAGTGTAAGTCCCTATTTCTAAAATAGTTTTTGGCCTTATCATTTTACTGATCATAGAGAGAAACTTTCCTTGCAAATGACCAGAAAGCATACGCGGCATCATCACCCTGGCATGGGTATCGCGGCTGATCTTCTTCAGTAGATCAGATTCTGGAGAGGTATGATCTTCTGAATATTCCGAAAGCCTTGGTTCAATGAACTCCATTTGTTTGGCCTGGCTCCATGATCAGGTAACTGAGCTTCTCCTCAACAAACATTTCATTTGATAATTCTTGCAACTTAGCCGCACTGGTATTTTTGACCCTTTCAAACATTTCTTCTAGTCGGGTCACTTTCCCCAGGTCAAGCAGGTTGCGAGCCATCATGATCATAAAGTTGATGTTACTTTCTTCAGCCATTGCAATTTGACCTAGCAGTTGTTCTTTTGCCGCGGCAAGCTGCTTGACACCCATTGGCTGATCGCGCATTTTTTGCAATTCCAGTTTCACGAGTTCAATACTTTTCTTCATTTGGGCTTGCTCTGTTCCAAACGAAATCATGAACAAACCCGTGTCGGTGAACGGAACAAACTGTGCCCCGATTGAATACACAAATCCGTACTTTTCGCGCAACGCCATGTTCAACTTGGAATTCATTCCACCGCCACCAAGAATATTAGTGAGCATATAAAACGTTCCTCGTTTTTGATCTGAAAGCTTGTACGAAGTTCGGCCTATTGCGCAGCGGGCTTGCTTCACATTTCTCTTCAATACAACTTCTGTTGGCTTATAGCCCGAGAAGCTCTTCCTTACTTTTCTGGAGGTGACCCTTGGCACCGGGCCTAAATATTTTTCGGCCAGCTTTACAACTTGCTCCATGGAAACATTACCAACGCAACTGAAGATTATCTTGCGTGTGTCCAAGTGGCTTTTGACAAACTCCTGAAAGTCTTTACGCTTAAAATTTCTCACGGTTTTTTCGCTGCCCAAAATATTCATGCCTAGAGAGTGGCCTTCGAAAATGACATTATCAAACTCATCCTGCAAAGAATCTTCGGGGTCATCGAAATACATTGACATTTCCTCCAGAATGACATGGCGTTCCTTGTCAATTTGGTTAGAAGGAAAAATTGAATGAAAAGTAATATCGGCCAGAAGCTCGACTGCATGCTCAAAATATTCATCCCGAAGCGAGGCATAAAAAAGTATTTTCTCTTTATCCGTAAAGGCGTTTAACTCGCCTCCTAGTGAATCCAACCTGTTAAGTATATGAAATGCTTTTCGCTTACGTGTGCCTTTAAATGCCATATGCTCCCAGAAATGAGCAATTCCCTGATTTACTATCGTCTCATCGCGGCTTCCGATATCTAACATTATACCACAATGCACAATCTTGGTCGTTGTAACCCTGTTATGGACGACCCGTATTCCATTTTTAAGGGTGTATATCTCGTAGTTTCTCATAATCGAATCTTAAAATTAAGGATTAACTTGGTTAACTGGCATAGCCAATTTGGCATTAGGCAATAAGAAATACGTAACCAATGCCAGGTGCTAAAATGCCTCATTCTGCCTCAATCCCGCACATTGCATGTCGCAACCGGGCATACTCTTGACTGGTGTTGTCTTATTTTATTAAAATCGTAGTAAAATCAGTTGGCATTACTCTTGCAAACGGCTAGGACTATGGAAACACAAAAAGTAAAGACTTGTTTCACCATCACATTCACCGATGATCAATACCGCAACGCCCGGGCCTATGTGGATGATATGAAGAAACATAAGGCCCGTGTTTTTTGGCAGGGCAAGGAAGGAAAAACCGATGATGAATTGGTGGTAGAACAAATCGTCCACCGCATCTTATCTGGGTTTTATAATACTGATCCATTCAATGCCAGCCGGCATATTGTGAAAATGGACAGCCTGTCTGCGACTTAATTTTGATCTATTTATAATTCCCTATTTAAAGGAATAGCTAAGTTCAACCAATGATCTAAACTCAAATGGCTATTAGATCACAATGGCCATGCCGCTCAACTGAGAGGCAACCTTAAGGCTGGAACCGGCTACGGCTGCCTGGTTGATTTCAAATTTCAATTTACCATCAACCACTTTAAAATTAATGCAACTTCCTTTTTGGCCCAAATTAAAACCATCACTCACGGTAAGAACAGATTTACCTACAATGGCAGTTTTAATTTTTTCAAGCTCTTTACTTTTGCTTTTTGCTAAGTAAACGACTGAGCAGGTCGATGCTTCATCAGATGTGGTCAATTTCCTAATCACATATTTTTTGCCCCCTTTGGGTTTGCCATCATACCATTTTTTTAGAATATTGAGCATATCATCGTCACCCATTACGCCCACAACAAAATCACCTCCCTCAGCTTCGTCAGGCCATTGGATGTACTTAATGAAGTTGTATATCATTTGAGCGTGAATCTCATGCATTGGCTTTTCTGTCTGAGCCATCACACTAGCGGTTGATATTAGTATGGCAATAAATAGAACTAGCTTTTTCATAGGCTCAAAGTGGGTAAGTCGTTTAAGATTTCTTAAGTTAACAATTTTTTAACCTGTTTTTAAATGACGAAAAAAAACCCCAGATAACCCAGGGTTTTTTTTACATAAACAAACCCTATCAAATCAAAATCGCCATTGAAGAAAGTGCTCCTGAAACCTTAAGATTCGAGGCCTCAACCGCTTGCTTGTTAAGCTCGAATTTCAATTTGGAGTCCACCGTCTTAAAGTTTATACAAGATCCTTTTTCACCAAGACCGTTTTTATCAGTTATCACTAACGTGCCCTTTCCTTTTACTTTCTCATTCGCAACTGCAAACTCACCGCTTTTCGATTTATCAATAAACAATAAGTGGCAATCTGTTAGCTCTGCCGCGGAATTAAATTTCTTAACTACATAAATCTTTGTTCCCTTTGGTTTACCAGCGTACCAGGCGTTCAAAGTGTTATACATTTCGGTGTTACCAATTACAGCAATGATAAATTCTCCAGACTTATCATGGTCTGGCCATTGAACATATTTCGTAAAATTATAAACCATCATTGAATAAATTTCATGCAAGGGCTTGTCTTGGGCGAATGTGCTTGTACCAAGAGACATCAGGGCAATTACTAAGATGCTTTTAATCATTTTCATATCAATTGATTTTTGGGGGGTTGTTGACACAAAGATAGGCCGCCGCCCCCTGGAGGAGAAACCTACTTTTGATATATCCTTTCTAATGTAAGATTTACTGGAAATTATTACCGGATATAGCGAAAATCATGTCCTGGCTTGGTTTGCAAAAGCACTTCGTAAATAAGTTGGATCACATTTTCCACATCATCCTTATGTACTGTTTCTACGGTGGTGTGCATGTATTTTAGTGGAAGTGATATTAATGCTGAGGCAACTCCCTCTGATGAATAGGCAAATGAATCGGTATCCGTGCCCGTAGACCGCGAAACAGCCTGGCGCTGGAAGGGTATTTTCTTCTTTTGAGCAGTTTCAATAATCATTTTCAGCACATTATTTTGAACAGCCGGGCCATAGCAAACCACCGGGCCAAGTCCGCATTTCAGGTTTCCGCTTTCCTTCTTATTATACATAGGTGAGCCTGTATCGTGGGTAACATCCGTGCAAATTGCCAAATCTGGCTTTAATCTACGCGAAATCATTTCCGCACCCCGAAGGCCTATCTCCTCCTGAACAGCGTTAACGATATAAAGTCCAAAGGGGAGTTTTTTCTTATTTTCACTCAATCTCCTTGCAACTTCAGCTATCATAAATCCGCCCATCCGATTGTCCAGCGCCCTGCCCACCAGGTAATTTTTATTCAATTCCATTAATTCATCCACAAAAGTGATGACGCAGCCCACATGCACGCCCATGGCCTCCACTTCCTTTTTAGATTCTGCCCCAATGTCAATGAAGATATTCTTAAGGGTTGGGGTTTCCTCTTTAGCCGCATCGCGTACATGTATAGCCGGCCAACCGAAAATGCCTTTTACAATACCTTTTTCTGTATGGATGTTCACACGCATGGAAGGTGCAATTTGATGATCTGATCCGCCATTGCGCCTTACATAGATGTAGCCCTCATCGGTTATATAGTTGACAAACCATGAAATTTCATCGGCATGAGCCTCGATCACCACCTTATAGGCAGCTTTGGGATTGATGATGCCCACGGCAGTTCCATACACGTCCACCATATAGTCATTCGTGTAGGGCTTGATGTAATCCAGCCAGAGCTGTTGTCCCTTGTGCTCAAAGCCCGTTGGGGATGCATTATTAAGATAACTGTAGAGGAAGGTTTTGCTTTTTTTGTCCATAATCTATTTGTTCATGAGTTTATTGTACGGGTAAGTAACAAATTCCAGATTCAAGATTCAAAATAAAGAAGGATGTTTTTATAACAGAATATTCCTGTGTTTCTTTCTTAGAATGCTTGACTATTTTTGATTATCCTATTAAGTGGATCATCAGTGAGTCGGCAAAACCCTAAAGAACTACAACGGAATATTCCCGTGTTTTTTCTTGGGAAGTGTTGCCACTTTGTTCTCAAGCATATGAAAGGCTTTGATTAATTTTTCACGAGTTTGTTCTGGATAGATGACCTCATCTATGTAGCCGCGAAATGCTGCCCGATAGGGATTGGCAAATTTTTTTGTGTATTCCTCAACTTTTTCAGCCAGTTTGGCTTCCGGATCAGAAGCCTCCGAAATTTCTTTTTTAAAAATAATTTCTGCTGCCCCCTTTGCGCCCATCACAGCAATCTCGGCAGTGGGCCAGGCATAATTCAAATCGGCACCAATGTGTTTCGAATTCATGACATCATAAGCTCCGCCATACGCTTTTCGGGTGATCACCGTTACCCGTGGAACTGTTGCTTCGCTAAATGCATACAACAATTTAGCACCATTAGTTATGATGGCATTCCATTCCTGGTCAGTGCCGGGCAAGAAGCCAGGTACGTCCTCCAATACTAATAGGGGAATATTAAAGCAATCACAGAACCTTACAAATCGCGCAGCTTTAACACTGCTGTCTATATCCAGCACTCCGGCAAGCGAAGCAGGTTGATTGCCAACAATGCCAATGCTCCTTCCAGCCAATCGGGCAAAGCCCACAACTATGTTTTCGGCAAAGTTCTTATGTACTTCAAAAAAGCTACTCTCATCCACTACACCACTTATCACCTCCCGCATATCATATGGTTGATTAGGATTAGCCGGAATGATGTCATTCAAAATTGGTCTCAGTTCATTGCCCGAAACATAAGGAAGACGGGGCACATCATCCTCACAATTTTGAGGGACATAACTAAGCAGCCTTTTTATATCATTGATGCACTCCGCTTCATAAGCACTTGCAAAGTGTGTAACTCCGCTTTTAGTGCTATGCGTGGACGCTCCACCTAACTCTTCGGCTGTCACATTTTCATGGGTCACGGTTTTCACAACGTTGGGGCCCGTTACAAACATGAACGAAGTATTCTCCACCATGAAAATAAAATCGGTCATGGCCGGAGAATACACCGCACCACCCGCGCATGGGCCCATGATAGCCGAGATTTGTGGTATAACTCCAGAAGCCATTACATTTCGATAGAAAATATCAGCATAACCACCTAATGAAACTACTCCTTCCTGGATGCGCGCACCTCCGGAATCATTCAATCCGATTAAGGGCGCTCCGTTCTTCATAGCCATCTCCATAATCTTAACTATTTTTTCTGCATGAGTTTCAGAAAGTGAACCTCCAAAGACAGTGAAGTCCTGCGAGAAAACATAGACCAGGCGACCCGCGATTGTTCCATAACCTGTAATTACACCATCGCCTAAATAATGTTCTTTGTCAAGGCCAAAGTCTTTGCTGCGGTGCATGACAAACTTGCCCAACTCTTCAAATGATCCTTCATCCATTAACAGCATAACCCGCTCACGCGCTGTGAGCTTGCCTTTGGCATGTTGTTGCTCAATGCGCTTGTCACCTCCTCCCAAAAGAGCTTCCTTGTTTTTTCGATCCAGTTCCTCAAACTTTTGCCGTGATCCCATGTTCTTTGTTGTATGTTTTGCCATGACTGCTGAATTAACACGTCCCGTTGATAATAAAATAAACGCATCCGAAATATAGTTAATGGAAGGTATTAAATTCACGCATTTTACACATGAATACAAACATTGCCGTCATCGACATGGGGACAAACACCTTTCACCTGCTGGTGGCTGAGTTGAGTGAGCGTAGTTATCGCATAATTCATCGCGAACGGGTTGCTGTAAAGATTGGCATGGATGGTATCAACGATGGACGCATAACGGATGAGGGTTCAAAAAGGGCGCTACGTGCTATTCGAGATTTCAAATCAATACTTCAATCTTTTCCTGTCTCACATATTTTGGCATTCGGAACAAGCGCATTACGCAGTGCGAAAAACGGACAGGCTATCATCCAAAAAATAAAAAACGAAACAGGCATTGAAACACGGATCATAAGCGGAGACGAAGAAGCCACTTACATTTATGAAGGAGTTTGTTCTGCCATGAAATTAGGAGATCAAAAATCATTGATTGTTGATATTGGTGGCGGCAGCGTAGAATTCATCATTGGAAATGAAAAAGAAATTTTCTGGAAACAAAGTTTTGAAATTGGAGGACAAAGACTACTTGAAAAATACCAAAAACACGATCCCATTTTACCTGAAGATATTATGGAACTTGATAATTTTTTTTTGCAGTCCCTTCGCCAATTGTTTAGAGCAATGGAAGATCATCAACCGCAAACACTCATTGGTTCCTCGGGCACATTTGATACACTCAGCGAAATTCATTGCGTAAAAAATAATATGATATGGCAAGACAATCCTGAAACTCCATTAACCATCAATTCTTTCTACGAAATTTTCGCAGAGTTTAAAAACAAAAATCGAGCAGAGCGACTTCTCATTCCTGGCATGATCGAAATGAGGGTAGATATGATTGTAGTAGCCTGCTGTCTCATTAAATTCTTGCTTACCAACTTCACATTCAGCAACCTCCGGGTTTCGTCATACTCATTAAAAGAGGGCGTATTGGCTTCCATTAATAAAAAACATTAGCCAATTGGCAATAGAACTATCTAGTGCCAACTGACTAATACTTTGCCGTTACAATCCACTTACTTGTTTGTCTTTCGGATATTTCACCTCAAATTTATACGTGAGCTTCCTTGTCTCATTCGGTTGAAGAGTCAAGTTCCAAATTAACTTACCCGTATCTTTTGTAAAGTTTGCTCCACCTGTTTCCAAGGCAGTCACCTCAATCTGTGTGTTTTGTGAAACCGGAAGCTGGTCTTCAACAATAATCTTTATAGCTTCGGCCTTTGTATTGCGTATGGAGATTTCCCAGGTATAATTTTCCTTTTGGGTAGTACCAATGATCTTGCGCGATGTTAAGTCTTTAAGTTTCTCGCGCTTCACCACAATCCTTTTATCTCTGCCCAAAGAAAGCGAAAGTGTATCCTTGATATTGTTAGGGTCTATAAATGTTTTTCCGACAAAAGTGCCTTCAAAGAAAATATTGGCTTCACCCGGAAGCAAGCTATACTCTTCCCAACCAGTTGCCTTTGCCAATAAAAATGCATCCTGATCAAGCTTTGGAGCAACCGCGTAAACATAATCTGCCTTCACATCATAATTTCGGATGTCTACTAAAGTTGGTTTGCTTGCAGAAGCAACTGTATAGGGTAATGAAATATCAAACTCTGTATTAAGAGTTGTTTGAACAGTCGTCACGTATTCAGATAAAGAAGATGCCTCAACCTCCATAGACTTTTCAGGAGCTAGTCCCATTTCTGAACTTCGCATCATACCGGGTGTACCTTTACTTTCTTTTCTTCTCTGATAGGTAATGGGTTGATAAAAATCCAAATACCAGGTGTAAAGCTCGGGCTTTAATCCGCTAAGATTCGGATTGGCTGTGGACAATTTCAGCTTCACATTCTTCCATTCTTCACCCGTACTTTGAAAAACATTGGCTTTGTAGTTGAGTTGAATGGGACTCTTAGTATTGATTGCTCTCACATCATAAACAGGCTGCCATCCTGCATTTGCTACTATATAACTAACCTCAAGATCAACGGAAGTAGGGGCATCTGCAGAAACACTTACTACAATCTCGCTGGTATTTCTTCCATAAGGTTCACTCTGAGCATTGATTTGAAGTTGAAGCTTTACAATCCGCTCATTGAACTTTTTGATTTTCTCGTCTTCCCGCATACGAGAGGTTACAATTTCACTCAACCTGCTCCTGTAAAAGTCAGCCATAGCCTTCAATTCAGCTGCTGTAAGATTTTGGGTTGTGCCGCCAATCTTCTGATTGGTTATCAGCATTTGTTCTTCTTTATTTAAAATCTCCTTTTGGCTTTGCGATAGACTTTGTTGCCTTTGGAGATAATCAACTGAGTCAGTTAATAACTTTAACGACTTGGGCATATTAAACTCACTCAAATAGTTTTGCTGTTGGCTAATTCCCAGAATTACAAAAGTTCCTTTTCCGCGTACCTGGATACTTTGCGGATCAAGTTGTGCGGTAAGGCCCGTCACAATCAAGTTTGTCTTTCCGGCTTCAATACGCGTCTTCACTTCGCGCGTAACTTGGGCATTGCTTAAAAAGACAGTGACACTCGTAATTTTAGAATCAACCCTTTTATCAGGTTGAGCAAAAGCTGCCAGCGATGACAGGCAAAGCGCGACAGAAAGAATTTGATTTTTCATAATTGATTTCTTTGGTTCGGCTAGAAGATGCCTTGAATGTTAAATTTCCATATTCTAAACGATAATTTTCCCAAATCATTGGAAAATGGTTCTAAAAAAAGACTTTTGTGAACATGAATGACATTGTACTACCTCACCTACAGCTTAAAAAATTCGCAACCGAAATTTTTCTTAAAATCGGATGCCCGGAAGAGCAGGCCAATAAAGCAGCAGATGTATTGCTGAGCGCTGACCTTCGGGGTATTGATTCTCATGGACTTGCGCGACTATCTGGCTATGTCAGACTTTGGGAAGCAAAACGCATAAACAGTACGCCTAACATCAGAATCGTTCACGAATCCCCCAGCACAGCAGTAGTTGATGGCGATGCCGGACTTGGTCTGGTAATTGCACCTCGCGCCATGGAGATAGCCATCGCCAGAGCAAAGACGTGCGGCACAGGTTGGGTAGCCGTAAAAAATTCAAATCACTTTGGCATCGCAGGTTATCATTCCATGATGGCGTTGAAACACGACATGATCGGAATTTCTATGACCAATGCAAGTCCACTGGTTGCTCCAACTTTTTCTGTAGAACGATTGCTCGGAACTAATCCCATTTGTGTCGCCATTCCAGCAAATGAACAACCCCCATTTGTTGCTGACTTTGCAACAACAACAGCAGCCAATGGCAAGCTGGAAATCTTGCAACGAAAAAATAAAGAGGCTCCAGAAGGATGGATACAGAAGAAAGATGGGTCAACCTCAACAAATCCGAACGAATTAAAAGATGGCGGTGCGCTCGTTCCGCTTGGCAGTGATCGTGAACATGGAAGCCATAAAGGTTTTTGTTTAGGAGCATGGGTCGATATTTTTTCAGCCGTCTTGAGTGGTGCTAACTATGGACCTTGGGTGCCGCCCTTTGTTAGTTTCTTAGCGCCACCAACTGATCCAGTTGGGGAGGGCATCGGTCATTTTTTTGGTGCTATGCGAATTGATGCATTCAGACCTGCGAG
>JANOLM010000075.1:0-7483 GCA_031419815.1 Bacteroidia bacterium | reverse complement strand
TTTACTTCGGTGACTTTGAAAAACTTTTTGAAAAGCTCAATGGCAAAGAACTTTCCTACAACAACCTGGTGGATGTAGATGCCGCAGTAAATCTCGTTAGGGAGTTTAAAGCCGATACTGCTTTTGTGATTGTTAAACATACCAATGCTTGCGGAGTGGCAATTGCGCCCACTGTAAAAGAGGCCTACCTCAAAGCATTTCAGGCTGATACCATTTCAGCGTTTGGAGGAGTACTAGCTACGAATGCAACCATTGATTTAAGTGCAGCTGAAGAAATAAACAAACTCTTTTTTGAAATCCTTATCGCGCCAGCCTATTCACCTGACGCAGTAGCACTTTTGAAATCGAAGAAGAACAGGATTATATTAAAGCAAAATCAAGCCTTAACGGTTAAAAGGCAATTCAAGAGTTTGTTGAATGGCGTGATTGAACAAGATATTGACTTTAAAACTGATTCGGTTGAAGACTTAAAAGTGGTAACAACACGAGTGCCCTCACCTTCAGATATTCAAGCACTGCTTTTCGCCAGCAAAATTTGTAAGCATACAAAATCTAATACCATCATCCTGGCGAAAGAAGACCACCTCTTGGCGAGTGGAGTTGGACAAACCAGCCGAGT
Organism: Bacteroidia bacterium; assembly: GCA_031419815.1. Lineage (GTDB taxonomy): Bacteria > Bacteroidota > Bacteroidia > Cytophagales > Cyclobacteriaceae > ELB16-189. The sequence continues at coordinate 6,864 of JANOLM010000075.1, read as the reverse complement.
GGATGCATTGAAGCAAGCTATTGAAAAAGCCGGAGCTTTTGGTTTTGATCTGAAAGGTGCAGTGATGGCATCGGATGCGTTTTTCCCTTTCCCCGATTGTGTGGAGATCGCTTGGGAGCAGGGCATCAAAGCGGTTATCCAACCTGGTGGGTCAATCAAAGACCAAGACTCCATTGCCTTCTGCGATGCTCATGATATGGCGATGGTCTTCACTGGCATCCGCCACTTTAAACATTGAGATGTAAGCGTTTCTACGAAACGAACTTAAAATTCACCGGAATATTTCTGTAATTTTGGCCTTCATTAAATTTTACTAGAGGAGGACTAAACCTAATGGGACTTTTTGACTTTTTCACCACCGATATTGCCATTGACTTAGGCACTGCAAATACGCTGATTATCTGCAAAGACAAAGTTGTAGTGGATGAGCCTAGCATTATTGCTATTGATAAGACAACCAATAAAGTGTTGGCCATCGGACGGGAGGCCATGCAAATGCATGAGAAAACCCATGACAACATCAAGACGATACGGCCACTTAAAGAAGGTGTAATTGCCGACTTCCATGCCGCGGAGATGATGATTCGGGGTATGATAAAGATGATTGACACTGGCCGAAGACTTTTTCCACCCTCTTTACGAATGGTGATTTGTATTCCTTCGGCTATCACTGAAGTTGAAAAGCGTGCCGTGCGCGACTCAGCCGAACATGCCAACGCCAAAGAAGTGTACATGATCCACGAACCTATTGCCGCAGCCATCGGAATAGGAATTGACATTGAGCAGCCAGTAGGAAATATGATTGTTGATATCGGAGGTGGAACAACGGACATTGCTGTGATTGCACTTTGTGGCATTGTTTGCGATCAATCGATTCGCATAGCGGGTGATACATTTAACCGCGACATTCTTGACTACATGCGCAGGCAGCACAACTTGCTTATTGGTGAACGCACGGCAGAGCGTGTGAAGATTGAGGTGGGCTCCGCTCTAACAGAACTTGATGATGGTCCAGACGATTATGAAATACGTGGGCGCGATTTGATGACAGGTATCCCCAAGACCATCAAGATCTCTTATTCCGAAGTTGCTTTTGCACTAGATAAGTCTATCTCCAAATTGGAAGAGGCCGTGCTTAAAGCGCTGGAGCTTTCACCCCCTGAACTTTCTGCTGATATTTATGAACGTGGCATTTATCTTACCGGTGGTGGCGCTATGCTGCGCGGCTTAGATAAGCGTCTTGCCTTAAAAACAAAGCTACCAATTCATGTGGCGGAAGATCCATTGAGAGCTGTAGTGCGGGGAACAGGAGCTGCTTTAAAAAACCTTGACCGCTATCGCAAGGTGTTGATGACGTAAAAGCGAGATTTATGATCTTAGATTTGTGATTTTAGAATTTAGGTTCAATCCAACTTCAAAATCTAAAATCTAAAACCCAAAATCTAAAATCAATTTTGAATGGACAGCCTCCTTAAATTTTTTTACGATAACAGGGCTTTCTTCACTTTTTTAACCTTAGAATTATTTTGCGCTTTCCTGATTGTTCAAAATAATCAGTACCAGAGTGCAAGTTATTTCAATTCCTCTAATCGCCTGGTGGCCAACATCAATGGATTTTCGCAAGGTATGCGCGAATATTTTTCTTTGCTTGATATCAATAAAGAGGTGGCAGATGAGAATGCCCGGCTGAGAAGGAAACTGGAGCAGCGAAACCAAAGCATTTATTCATTGGAGACTCGTGAAATCAAAGATGTCGCTATCATAAATCGATTTGATTATGTGAGCGCTAAGGTGGTAAACAATACGACAAGTTTTTTTAAAAATTTCATAACGATAAATAAAGGTAAGGATGCTGGGATAGAGCCCGGTATGGCCGCCATCAGTTCTGCTGGTGCTGTGGGTAAAGTCAAATCTGTTTCTGATCACTACTCTGTTTTAATTTCTTTGTTGAATATCGATGAGCAGGTTTCGAGCGTTATCAAGCGCACTCAAAATTTTGGAACGGTGCAATGGGATGGGGGCGACCCGCGTTTTGCCAATCTTAAATATATTCCTAGACATGTAAAACCACTGGCTGGCGATACAATAGTCACATCTGGCTATAATGCAGTGTTCCCTGAAGGCGTATTAGTAGGGATAATTCGGGAAGTGAAACTGAAGGAAGAAGCACCATTCTATGATTTAAAAGTGGAGCTCGCCCAGGATTTTACCAAACTTGCTTTTGTGGAGATTGTCAAAAGCAATCTAAAAAATGAAATGGATTCTTTGGAACTAAAAACAATAGGTGAACCAAAATGACACGGTCAGGCATCTGGTTGGTTTTTTCTTTTTTCTTTTATTTGTTGATTCAGGTGATGCTGCTCAAAAATCTTGTGCTCTTCAATACTGCGATTTGCTTTTTATATGTTGCTTTTATTTTATTCCTGCCCATTGAAACGAATGTAGTGGCCTTAATGATCATAGGTTTCTTCACCGGGTTTTTAGTAGACGTTTTTTATGACAGTCTGGGTGTCCACGCCAGCTCGCTCGTAGTTATTTCGTATCTGAGAAATTACTGGTTGAGTGTGATCACACCACAAGGCGGATATGATGCGAACTCCACACCTTCGTTGGGAGCCAATGGACCTCAATGGTTTTTAGTGTACACAATTCCGCTTGTGTTGCTGCATCACATCGTTTTATTTATTGTGGAGGCTGGCGGACTTCACCGCTTTGGCTACACTTCATTGAAAATATTATTCAGTGTTTTATTCACGATGACCGTTATGGTTATACTTCAATTACTGACGACTGAAAGGAGAAGAATATGAATGAGTGGCGTAAGGAAATAATCCAAATTGTTTTTGTGTTGGTGGGGTTTATCTTCCTGGTGAAATTATTCTTTATCCAGGTTTTGTCCACCCGATATGCCGACCTTGCCAATAGCAATGCCATTCTCCGGCAAGTAGAGTATCCATTTCGTGGTTTGATCTATGACCGCCATGGTAAGCTTATAGTTTACAATACTCCGGAATATGATCTTCAGATTATTTCCAAAGAAACAAAAGGCTTAGATTCTGCTATGTTTTGCAAAGTGTTCAGCTTATCCAAAGAGGAGTTGCGAGCCAAATTCAAAGAGCTGAAGGCGCGAAAGGAGTATTCTCCCTTCAAGCCTACTCTCTTTATTGACAAGCTTTCTAACTACGACTTTGCAAAAATTCAAGACAACTTGGACGAATTCTCGGGCTTCTACATTCAGGCAAGAACAACGCGAGCGTATTCCACTCCAGCGCTGGCCAATGCGCTCGGTTATGTGAGTGAGATTAGTAAGGGCAAATTGGAAGGAGATGAATCAAAAGTCTATAAACAAGGCGATTATATAGGACAAAGCGGTATTGAATTATTTTACGAAGAACAACTGCGCGGTAAAAGTGGGGTCAAGCGCATATTGCGAAATGTAAAGGGTATTGAAAAAGGATCGTTTAGTAACGGTGACTATGATACCCTTTCTATTCCAGGTCAGAATTTGGTAACGGGTATTGATTTGGATTTACAGTTGTACGGAGAATTATTGATGCAAGGAAAAGCAGGAAGCATTGTAGCGATCGATCCTTCAACTGGTGAAATTTTATCGCTGGTCTCTGGTCCTTCCTATGATCCCAACTTGCTTACAGGAAGATTGTATGGATCAAATTTTAAATTGATCAGCAATGACACGCTTAAGCCACTGTTCAACCGCCCACTGATGGCGCAATATCGTCCCGGTTCTATCTTTAAAGTTGCTCAAGCTATGACGGCCCTGCAAGAGGGTGTGATTACGCCCGAGACCCGCATTCGATGTGACCGCACCATTATTAATTGTCATGGCCCACATACCAATGAAGATTTGCGTGGCGCTATTGCCAATTCATGTAATCCCTATTTTCATGGTGTGCTTCGCAAAATGCTGAACAAAGGAGTATCTAATGATCCCTTTGAAGATACTCGGATAGGACTGGCTGAATGGAACCGACACATTAAAAGTTTTGGTTTTGGAAGTGAGTTGGGAATTGACTTGCCGAATGAAAAAAACGGATTAATTCCAACTCCCGCCTACTATGATCGTGCGTATAGTAATCGTCCGTGGAAATTCTCCAACATTTATTCACTTGCAATTGGCGAAGGTGAAAATCTTGTTGTGCCAATTCAAATGGCAAACTTTGCGGCCACCATTGCGAATCGTGGATTTTACCACACTCCTCATCTTGTAAAAGCGATAGGCAAGGAAGGCAAGCCTCTTTCTCTCTATCAGGAGCGTCATTATACTACCATTGATCCTGCTCACTTTCAGGTAGCGGTTGATGCCATGCAGCAAGTGGTTGAATCGGGAACAGGACAATACCGTGCCCGGTTGGATAGCATTATCGTTTGCGGCAAAACCGGAAGCGTGCAAAACCCACCCTTTCCAGATCACTCTGTATTCATTGCTTTTGCGCCACGCGATAATCCTAAAATTGCTATCTCAGTGTATGTAGAATATTCCGGCCAGGGTGCCAGGGCAGCCGCTTCGATTGCCAGTTTGATGATTGAAAAATATTTATTGGGTGAAACCAAACGGCCACACATAGAGAAGTATGTTTTAAACGGAAAATTTTTGGATTGATAGAACCGCCACAGATTCACAGATTAATCTTATGAACTTGACTTACGCATTTAAAATAGTTTGTACCAACAGACCTGCTAAAACAAGTTTATTATAATCTGTGTTTTTTGTAGCGAAAATGAGAGCATGCTTAATTTTTAGTTATGACTACTTGAGAAAGGAATATCTATTACAAAAGAACTATTTTATAATCTGTGAATCTGTGGCAAAACTTTTTAACCCTCCGTTGAGTAGTTACAAGTGAAAAGAGACGACAACATATCGGGCAAGTTAGATTGGGTAACCGTGATGTTTTATCTTGGTCTTGTCACGCTTGGGTGGATAAATATTTTTGCTGCGGTGTATGATGAAACGGTAAAGCAAACTATTTGGGACTTATCGTTAAACTCAGGCCGTCAATTACTTTTTATGGCAGCCTGCGGAGTGATTATCATGGGCATTGTCATTGTAGACATGAGGTTCTATGAAGTATTTGCTTATCTGATTTATGGTCTCATCCTCGCACTACTCGTGATGGTGCCCATCATTGGGAAAGAAGTAGGTGGGAATAAAGCGTGGATTGGTATTGGATCCTTTGGAGTACAACCTTCTGAGTTCGCGAAGTTTGCCACCGCACTGGCCGTTGCTAAATACATGGGTTCGGTAGGATTTAAAATGGACAACCTAAGGTCGCAGGCTATTCTATTCGGGATAATCGGAGCCCCCATATTGTTAATTCTCTTGCAGAAAGACATCGGCACGCTGCTGGTTTTTACTTGTTTTATTTTGGTCTTCTTTCGCGAGGGGATGTCTCCTTTCATTCTGATTGTTGGGATTTGTGCAGCCACAATTTTTATTCTTACCCTATTGATTCCAAATCAATTCTACTTGCATGGCGCCATTGTTATTGCCCTTATTGCGCTAATCGCCATTGGCAAAAAGAAATTTAAACGGATTGCCATCCTCACGATTGGCGCTATCATAGTCATGGGCGTGATTGAAAGCGTAGATTATGTAATTACGGATGTATTGAAGCCACATCAACAAAATCGTATCAAAGCTTTGATTAATCCAGATGCCGATCCGTTAGGGTTCGGTTGGAACGTAACCCAATCAAAGATCGCGATCGGTAGCGGAAGATTTTCGGGGAAGGGTTTTTTAAAAGGCACGCAGACCAAGTTCGATTTTGTGCCCGAGCAGAGTACAGACTTTATTTTTTGCACCATTGGCGAGGAGTACGGATGGCTTGGAAGCTTGGTCACCATCTCGCTATTCGTTGGGCTGTTGCTAAGAGTAATATTTATTTCAGAAAGACAGAAGAGCCGCTTTGCCCGGGCGTATGGTTACAGCGTAGCCAGTATTTTCTTTTTTCACTTTGCCATTAATATCGGTATGACTATCGGTCTTTTTCCAGTAATAGGTATACCACTTCCTTTCTTTAGCTACGGGGGCTCGGCCTTGTGGGGCTTCACTATTTTACTTTTCATTTTGCTAAAGTTGGATGCACACCGGGGAGAGGTGCTGCAGAGGATTTAGTGGTAAACGAAGCATTGATCTTTTTTTAAGAATCTTCCTTACCTATAGCAGATATTTGCTGGCAAAAAAATGCTGTGCTGTAAAAGCATTTCCGGTGTGAAATATCAAATCAAAAGTTGAAATACTCTTATCTTTTAATATTGCTTGCCTTGATTCCCCAAGTCTATTGATATGGAATAATCACAAAAAAAGCAACTCCATAGAAGTTGCTTTTTTTATGAAGTGTTGTTCGTTTAATTTTTCTTTACGGGTCTCTTGTACTTCACTGGTGGTGCTGGCTCAGGCAATAGTTTTACTTCTCCAGTTTTTAATAAATTCAGTGCTTCTTCAATAGCACGCTCCAGTTGAGGATCTTTACCATTGATTAAAGCAGCGGGGGTCTGTTGAACTTCAATATCCGGAGAGATGCCTACACCTTCTACTGCCCACTCACCTTTTATATCATAAAAACCTCCGCGTGGAGCCACCATTCTTCCGCCATCAATAAAGGGTGGCGTATCCCACGTGCCAACCAAGCCACCCCATGTTTTAGTGCCTACCAGTGGGCCGAGTTTCATTTGATGAAATAAGTAGGGGAGTAAATCTCCTCCAGAGCCAGCGCGCTCATTGATGATCATTACCTTAGGCCCAAAAATACCGGCATTAGGTGTAAGGAATGGTCTATGGTCTCCAGCCTTGCTATTAAAGTAGCCTTGTAGATTTCGCGCCATGATGTCTACCATGTAATC
>JANOLM010000074.1:0-2346 GCA_031419815.1 Bacteroidia bacterium | reverse complement strand
CATAAAGCTTTCAGGATATTGTGTCCCTCCTGCCCTATCACTTTCAACCGGATACATCGGATCAACTAAAATTACTTTATCCACTTGCGTGGGATGGTGTACAACAAAATCTGTTACTACCGGGCCGCCAAAAGAAAGACCAGCGATGGCGTGAACAGATGATAGGTTTAATTTTGTAAGCAACTCTTCCAATTGCTTGCGAAGAAATGTTGCTTCATATACTTTTTCAGGTCGATCAGAAAAGCCACGGCCAAATTCATCATAGCGCAGAACGCGGTAACCTTCGTGTACCAGTTTTACAAACGTGCTATCCCAGATGTAATACGGCACGCTGAATCCATGAACCAACACAACTACTTTACCAGTATCCGATCCGGCCAGTTCATAGTGTGTAACGCCATCTGTAAGTTGGATAAAGCTACCGGAAACATTTTTGCGCGCAGCTTCATCGAGGGTAAGGATTTCGGTGTTGTTTTTTACATACAGAATGTAGGTTACAATAAAGGCAATGATCAACAGTCCAAGGATCGAGGCTAAGATTATTTTTAGGGATTTCATTTCTTTCTTAAAGTAATAGATTGAGGAAGTCTTAAAGTTAATACTTTATTCGAAGCACTCTCTCTATGAAACGTCATTGCGGAGCAACGAAATTTAAAAGAGCGAAGCGAATGACTCCCCTCAACTGCATCCGCCTGCCTGCGCGAAGCCGCTACGGTAAAGGCAGGCGATCACGATAAGAACTGGAGCAAGTACTATGAAATGCGCTTATACTATTACTGGATTCCGGGTCAAATTTTACGTAACTCTTTGTCGCTTTGTTTGCACGTGCCCGGAATGACACTTGGATTATGATGTATCTGGCTTCCTCTTCTATCCTATGAAACGTCATCGCGGGGCAGCAAAAATTTAAAAGAGCGAAGCGAAAGGTGAACTCAACTGCATCCGCCTGCCTGCGCGTAGCCGTTTCGGCAAAGGCAGGCGATCCCCATGAGGATTGGAGTCGAAGCTATGAAATACGATTGCTGATACTTTAGTGGATTCCGGGTCAAATTTAATTCGGCTCTTGTCGCTAAGTTCGCACGTGCCCGGAATGACACATCGATTATGATGTAGCTGGCTTCCTCTTCTATCCTATAAAACGTCATCGCGGGGCAGCAAAAATTTAAAAGAGCAAAGCGAACGAGTATCTCAACCTGCACCCGCGATCTAGATGAGTACCGGAGCAGATACAATGAAATACATTTTAGTGGCCATGTCTGGAATGACGTTTTGCATCTGAATGCGTCAGGTCGGAAGACCTGATAGCACAACTAAACTAGTGTTATCTAATCTTTACCCTTTAAAAAGCTTAAAGCTGACTTCATATCTATAGAATTCTATATTCTTTGCAACCGACAATGCTCTTCTGATTCGAATGTCATCTTCCAATCCAATAATAATCCCTTTCACAATTTGATCATCTTCGGCTAGCTCCTCAGTGACATAACCCATGTAACGTTGTATTTGACCAACTACGCTATCACTTACCCTTCCTCTTTTTAATTCAACAACAAGTAATTCCTTTTTGTCTTTGCTGATAGCAAGAATATCAATTGGGCCAGTATCGCTTTGATATTGTTGTCCAACCAATTCACCCTCTTCTTCATAGATATCGTACTTCTTTCCCAAATCTGTCTGTTTCCAATTTTGGACTAAAAAATCCTCTAAATGCTTCTCAAGTGCAAAAACCGAGGGATCTTCAATTTGTACTCCAGTAGAAATGATTACAGGTGGTCGATTACCCGCAATAAGTTGTTCAATCTCGTCAGCAAAACGTTCTATATGTCTTACAGTTCCAGGAGTGCCGCATGAATTCCTCAGACCTTCACTCATTGAAACACGCTCAATAACATTTGAGTACCATTGAACTGGTCTTCGATGGAACAGAATTTCTCCTGGACGATAGATGTAGTCTCCCGTTACTTCACCAACATAATATCCACCCTGCCCATTCGCACACAAAACAATATCCCCGTTGTTTATTCCTTTTGATACCGTCCATAAAGCTCCGCATGCCAAACCAGCAGCAATCTTTGTTTTACCAGGGCGATCTTTCAAATAAAGAGGAATGAACTTGTGGTTGAATTCACGCCAGTTCTCAGGCAGCTCGTTTTTAAGATCCATTTTGATACCAAAATCGGTCCCAATAAAATTTCCCTTAAAGCATTCTTCTGCGTGAGCGCTTTTGGCACCAAGCATGACGCGATAATAGTTTCTCATGATTTTGAAAGTTAATAGTCTCAACACATTCTTCCACCATTTTTGTTGTGATTTTAAAATATTCTAAACTTCTATAAGAAAAAAAAC
>JANOLM010000073.1:0-16773 GCA_031419815.1 Bacteroidia bacterium | reverse complement strand
GATGAAAGGATAAAGCCATTGACCCCTAAAATGGGCTGCTCATCAAATCTATCGAATCGTTAAAAATATTTACCGATTTTTCCAATAGCGTTTTTCGTATCTTTCAAGCATTACAAAATTAATAAAAACTACACTTTCAATTACCTCCTAAATAAAAAATAATGACCAGGATTATTGCCTATTTCGCACTCTGCATTTCTACTATCTCTTTATTTTCCTTTCAAAAAAAGTCAAAATTTGACTTAACAGCTAGCATGACGCGTGGCAAAGAAATATACAGTACCTATTGCGTAAGCTGTCATCAAGAACAAGGCGAAGGGGTTGAGGACATTTACCCACCGCTTGCCAAATCTGATTATCTGATGGCGGATAAAAAACGCTCTATTCTTCAGGTTTTAAAAGGAGCTTCTGGCGAAATGAAAGTAAATGGAAAAATATACAACATGGAAATGGTCGGGTTTAATCTTTCAGCTCAAGAGACAAGCGATGTTCTTAACTACATTAGGAATTCGTTTGGTAATAAAGGAGAAGCCATAACACCCTATCAGGTTACCGCCCTTAAAAAGTAAAGAATGGCTTCGAAAAAGACAACCGTCCTTGGCTGTGGAGTTTTGATCGTGTTGGTAGTCGCCAGTTCATTAATCGTCTATGATCTCCTGTTTTCAAAACCAGATTTACAGGGGGGTGTAATCCTCGAAAAAACTTTTATCCCCGGTACTCCCGTCACAGGAAGTACACCATACGCAGGAGCACGAAGGGGAAATTTCTTTGTCACCGTTCACAAAGACGACCAATGGATTGCCTTAGTTAAAACTAAAGACGGAGAGAAGATGCAAGTGCATTGTCTACTCGAACATTATCAAACTAAAAATGTTGGAGACACTATCCTTTTCAAACAATACGAAGGCAAACTTACACACATAGAATATTTTGCACACAATGAAGAGTACTGATCCATTGCAGGCAAGAGAATTCCTGAAAATGGATTGTCTTTTTAAGGTGGGTTCCAAAAAATCAATTGATCTCTTTAATCACCTCTTTCCTGTTTCCCCAGAAGAGAAAGGATAAGCGGAAATTGAATTTTTAGAAGTCCCCTTAAGAAAATAAATCAAGGGAGCTGAAAATTTCCTAGCACAATGCCCCGCACGCTTATGTCTTCATCGAGTTCTTCCCATCGCAAAGCAGTTCCATCCAGCCTCAACTCGACCTTTTTTAATAATTCATCAGAGGCATCTTTTAATATTTTGAAACGTTTGGCCGGAAAACCAATAATGCGTTGATCTGCCAGTTCTAAATAAATAGTTCTGTGTTCGATCCAAACTTTTATAGCCATAGGCTCAGCTAAAATATCCGTGGTATTCATTGTATGCTTTTTTTAAGACATCTTTATTTTCATATACTAGGCGTTCAACCTCCCTAACGGTATGAGGTTTTATGTTTTTGTTCTTGGCCAATTTAATTGGATCAAGCCAAAATTTACACTCTCCATCAGCTGTGGCCACATGAATATGCGGTGGTTCATTGCGCTCGTCAGAATAAAAATGAAACCGAAAAGAACCTATCCGTAAAACAGTTGGCATTGCTCATTAAAGTTAAAATAATTTTATAAGAAGACCTAGGGGGCCCAAAGAGTTCTTAATTTTCTATTAATCAAACTACTGGATAAATCACTTGTAAAGGAGCTTAAATTTTAAGAGCTTCATCAGAAATATTGCTTATGAAATTTCTTTCTTTCCTCGCCTTTGCCTTCCTTATTTCCTGTAGTCAACCAAACGATCAATACAAAGGTTGGAGAATAAAAGGCGGCACAGCCGATGGAATACAATATTCCCAACTTAATCAGATAACAAAAGAGAATGTTGGCACACTACAGGTGGCCTGGAGTTATAGGACTAACGATGCTGACACCCTTAAAAACCGTACGCAACTTCAATGTAATCCCATTATTGTGGATGGTGTACTCTACGCCACTTCAGCTAAGCTCAAAGCTTTTGCTGTGGATGGCGCAACAGGAAAAGAACTGTGGAAGTTCGAACCGGGTGAAGAAAATCCGGGACTTGGTGTAAACCGTGGTGTCACCTATTGGGAAGAAGGCGAAGACAAGCGGATACTTTATTCTTTTGGAGAAAATCTCTACGCTATCGATGCACGAACGGGGAAAAAAATCGAAACCTTCGGAACAGAAGGTCGCGTAAGTTTAAAAGAAGGTCTTGGTGATCGGGCGGCCAAACTTATGGTGCTGTCAAACACACCCGGAGTGATTTATAAAAATTTAATCATCATGGGATCGCGGGTTCACGAAGGACCCATTGCTGCACCAGGACATCTTCGCGCGTTTGATGTGAAGACTGGTAAACTTGTGTGGGTTTTTCACACGATCCCTCAACCCGGTGAACCAGGATATGAGACCTGGCCAGAAGATGCCTGGAAAAGAGTGGGCGGTGCAAATGCCTGGGCTGGAATGTCAGTGGATCACAAACGCGGGCTAGTATTCGCTTCAACAGGATCTGCTTCATTTGATTTCTACGGAGGTAATCGCAAAGGACAAAATCTCTATGCAAATTGTGTGCTTGCCTTGAATGCCGAAACCGGGGAACGCAAATGGCATTATCAAATTATTCATCATGACATGTGGGATCGCGATCTTCCAGCATCACCAGTCCTGGTAACAGTAAATCATGATGGTAAGAAGATTGATGCAGTTGTACAAGTAACAAAATCGGGATATGCCTACCTCTTCAACCGCGAGAATGGCGAACCACTTTTTCCAATTGAAGAAATTCCAGTACCCTCTTCTGATCTGGATGGAGAAGAAGCATGGCCAACACAGCCTATTCCAACAAAGCCGGCACCTTTTGCGCGACAGGTTTTCACAGAAGACATGATCAACACCATTACTCCCGAAGGAGAAGCGTATGTAAAAGAAAAATTCAAAGGTTTGCGCACTGGCCGGCTGTTCATTCCACCGAGCAAAGAAGGAACAATTGTTTTTCCGGGTTTTGATGGAGGTGCAGAATGGGGCGGTTCTTCATTTGATCCGGAAAGTGGAGTGTTATATGTAAATGCCAACGAGATGCCCTGGATATTGCAAATGGTAGACGTGCGTATGAAAGGAGATGCATGGGCTGGTATTTCATTGTACCGCACACATTGTGCAACCTGTCATGGCATCGATCGCGGAGGTGATGGTCATGTTTTTCCAGCCATCAAAAATTTACAAGAGAAATATAACAAAGAAAGTCTGAAGAAATTTGTTTTAACTGGTAAAGGTGTAATGCCTGCTTTCTCTCACCTGAGCGATACAGATCGTGATGCCATTGCCCGTTATGTGCTTGACTTGCAAGAACGCACTGCAGATGAAAAAAAGGGGAGCTTTGAAAGAGACCCCGATATTTTATATTCCAATACAGGCTACAACCGTTTCTTAACACCCGAAGGTTATCCTGCAGTAGAACCTCCGTGGGGAACATTAAATGCAATAGACTTAAATAAAGGAGAAATAAAGTGGCAAGTTCCTCTGGGTGAATTTAAAGAGCTGAAGGATAAAGGAGTACCAGCAACCGGAACTGAAAATTATGGAGGTTCTGTGGCAACCGCTGGAGGTGTAATCTTTATTGCGGCCACTCGCGATGAAAAGTTTCGGGCTTTTGATAAAGAGACGGGAAAAATATTATTTGAGTATCAATTGCCTTCAGCAGGCTATGCTACTCCATCTGTTTATCAAGTTGATGGAAAGCAATACGTGGTGATTGCTTGTGGTGGTGGAAAGATGGGCACCAAGTCGGGAGATAGTTATGTAGCGTTTGCTTTACCTTAACTCAATGCTACTTCATCATTCAATTTACCTGGACAATAACCATTAATTCTCCAATGGCGAAATTCATTTAGATATCTGGCAAGATTATAATACCTCCTGAAGCAAAAAAAATTCTAAATCAATCATAATATGAAATCATTAAAATTCATTTTCCTATTTATTTTTTGTTCTGCTACGTCTTTTAGCCAGTCTCAACTTTCTGAAGATGCATATACACGTTACGAATTACTTGACCCCACTTCGCAAAGCTTTCGCATTATTTACGAAGTAAGTGCCACAACGCCAGGTCTGCAATTTTACTTCAATACTCTGCGCAAAGGCAGCGAGCATAAGGTAGATGGGGTAACTGATATGATGACTGGCAAAAATCTTGAATGGACTATTGTTAGTGGAGCAGATGCCCGTAAATCAGGACTAACAGAAGCAGATCCTGCGGTAGATTATCTGAAGGTAAAACTTGGCAGGCCAGTTCCTGTTGGAGGTGAATACCGATTGAAGATTGATAAAACATATAAGGATTCAGGAAGTTATTTTATAAAAGATGATAGAATTGTCTTTGACATATCTCTGGGAATCAAAAGAAACAGTATCGTCTTACCAAAAGGATATGAATTAATTAAATGCAATTACCCATCCCAAGTCATTCTGGACTCTGATGGAAAAATAAAAGTGAGCTTCATTAATACAGGATCGCAAGAGGTGCCCTTTCATCTTGAAGCCAAAAAAATTCCGGATTCCGCCTTTCTTGGCGCAATAAAATCTGAAGCAACACAAAGTGAGGCCATTGGACAAGGTCGCGACAAGTCAACTGCGCGAATCAACTTTGATTTTCCAGAAAGGGCATATCAAACAAGGGAGATTGTGTACTTTCTTCAACAACCCGAAACAAATTCCTTTCGGTTATACCACGATTATACAGAAACGAGAGAGGGAATGGATCGCTACATTAACGTAGTGCGTGCAGGAAGCAAAGCTTCCAATCCATCTGCAAAATTACTTGATACCGGAAAAGAATTAAAAGTAGAAACGCTGAGAGGGGAAGCAATTAATAGTAAAGGATTAGACATCGGTGAACCTGTGTCTTCAGAAACTGAAATTGTCGTTATTTGGTATGAAGCCATTCAAAAAGGACAAACAGCACGGTTGAGAATAGAAGAAACTTACACAGACAAGAACCGCTATATTTTGCAAGAGAATGAATTCACTTTTGATCGGTCATTCGGAAGGCCATTCAATACCGTGGTTTTGCCAGCAGGATGGTTTCTTACCGCCAACGCTATTCCAGCCACAGTAGATCTTGTGGATGGAGAAGTTAGTCTATACTATGTGAATAGCTCGCCAGGAGATATTGATGTTTACATTAAAGGAAGAAAGAAGTAGTTAAAATCTTTTTACAATTCGAAGTTAACCGCGTGATCAAAGAAATATTCTATTGAAAAGTCTGACGAACATTGGCATCATCCTTCTGGCCGCTGGCTCTTCCTCGCGCATGGGTCAATCCAAACAGTTGTTAGAAATTGACGGAGAACAACTCTTGCTAAAGTCCACAAGGGTGGCCCTTCAATCGGAAGCCGAAAAAATAATTGTTGTCTTAGGCGCAAACGAAATGGCTCACCGAAAAATAATTGAACACTTGAATGTAGAAATCATTGCTAATCCTGATTGGAAAACCGGTATGGGAAGTTCGCTAAAGAAGGGTCTGCGCCAATTGCTTCAAGTCGTACCTCAACTGAAAGCTGCTCTCGTGATGGTATGTGATCAACCTTTTCTGACAACTGAACACATCAATAAACTGATCCAAACATTTACTAATACGAATAGCCTGATTGTGGCCTCACATTATTCAGGCTCCGCAGGTGTTCCCGCGCTATTTGAAAAATCCCTATTTGAAAAACTACTAAGCGTAGAAGACGAATCCGGAGCAAAAAAAATTATTCAGCAGCATAAAGAAGCAATCCAAACCATAGATTTTCTACAAGGCGCTATCGATTTGGATACACCTGATGATTATCGAAAGTTCATTAAATAAGAGGCCTATCCTGCCGTCAGATCGGGAATTAACTCCGGTCGACTCCAATCCAGATCACTTAAACCAGAATTTCAATTCAAAGTTTCAAAAAAGAACTCTATTCAACTTATTGCCGCTAACTTTGCACGATGCCCCGGTATCTCATAGTCTTCCTTCTTTTATTTGTAAGCCTTCACTCTTTCGCGGAGCCCTACCTGGTTTTTGAAGAGAATGGAAAAGTAGGTCTCAAAAACGAAGAAGGAAGGGTCTTACTGCCTGCCTCTTTCGAGGCATTGGGTTGGTCCGATGGAAGTTTCTCTGTGATAGGACAAGTCACCGGTTACAAACTGGGGAACAGGTGGGGTATTGTCAATCTTAAAAAAGAATTTATTACGAAGGCGGAATTTGAGAGTATTCATTACTCCGGTGGTGATAGGATTATTGCCTTCAAAAAACTAGGATCTACTGTTAGTCGTTTCGGATGCCTGAATTTGAGTGGGGAAATTATGATTCCCTTTAAGTACGATGGAATAAAAATTGAAGGCTTGCGGGCTGTTGTCTTTATAAAAAATGGTGTGCGGTTTGAACACGGTTTGATTGACCTGGAAGACAAAGAAATTATTCCATTAAAATTCAAAAATATTTACCCGATCGGAAGTCTGCGATATGCTGTTGAAAATTTTGAAACTAAAACTTCTCTCTTTACAGAGCAAGGGATAAAACTAATTGATTTTGTAATTGACAGCATCTCTCCCTTTCGCAAAGGAAAAGCTGTGATCTATCAGGATTTGAAACAAGGGCTGATCGATCGTGAAGGCGAAATAAAAATCAAACCTCTATATCGCGAAATAAAAATCAGCAACCTGGGAACTGTTTCTGCCCGGCTATTTGATGAATGGAAAATGCTGGATGGCGAAAATCATGAACTAAATAAAATAAATGGTGATGAACTGAAGTCTCTTGACCCAAAACTTTATCGTATTACCATTTCAAAAAAAAGCGGAATACTTGATGAATCCCTTAAGTTTAAAATCGCTCCCGTTTACGATGACCTGAATGATTTTCATTTTAATAAAATGATTGCAAAACGAAACGGCAAGTTTGGGTTTATCCGAAGCAATGGTTCTGAAATTCTTCCATTTATTTTTGATTCATTGCAGTGGGAGGGCAAATTTATCAGGGCAAAAGAAAATATCCTCGCACGGAAAGGCTGGAACTTGTACGACACTTTTGGGATAAAAAAAACGGATCGCTCCTACGAATCTTTAGAGCCCTATAATGAGAATTTTTTTTGGGTCAGCTCCAAAGGTTATGATGGTGTCATTAACCGCTATGGCGAAGAGTTTATCCATTGCGTGTATGATTCGATCTTAGAATTTAAAGAAGATCAATTGGCCGTAAAGTTTCAAGGACAATATGGAATCATTACACCCAAGGAAGATTGGCTGCTTATACCACAACGCTATCCCATCAAACTATTAAATGAAGAAAAGTATTTGGAAATCCAGCCCTCCCTGACTTTTCTAAAAACCTTTGCAGGTGAGATTATCTACTTCACTGATAATAAATTTGATATTAAACCAGATCACTTATTGGAGTTTCTGCCCGATGGAACAGAAAAAATTGTAAGCCTAAACGGCCAAACTTTAAGCAGAACTTCTATAGGCCTTACTATCCCGTCAGAAAAAACTTTTAAGTCAACGGAAGGACTTCAGGGCATCAAACGCGATGGCCTATACGGATTTGTAGATAACAGAGGCAGGCTTCGTATCGCCAACCGGTATGAAGACATTGGCCTATTCAAGGAAGGACTTGCCCCTGTTAAAATTCTTGGCAAATGGGGCTTTGTAAATATACATGACAACATTTCTATCAACCCGAATTATGAAAGTGCCGAAGAATTTGAACAAGGCCTTGCCATCGTGAAAAAAAACGGAAAAACAGGAATCATTAATAAAGAAGGTAAAATTATTCTTCCTCTCCGTTATGATTCCGTAAAACGAGTTACTGCCCAAAATTTTTCGATTGTCATTGAAGCCAAGCATGGCTTAGCAGATCACAAAGGAAATGTATTAATTGAGCCCCAATTTGATAAAATTGAAAATTTAATGAATGGCTATGTACTGGTGGAACAGGAAAATAAATTTGGGTTGCTTACACTGGACGGGCTTAGTACCATTCCACTCACTTACGATAAACTGGTGTATGACAAAGAAAAAAACCAATACCTGGCGTTAAAGAAAGCAGAGTGGAGGGAGATTAAATAATTGGCTTTAGCCCTCACAATAATTATAGCCTACTGCACAACCTCAACAGTATCGAGATTTATAAATTCAAACTCCACCTCATTTTTCATATCTACAAAAATGACGGAATCCTTGTTTACTTTTCCAGATAAAATCTGCTTTGACAGCTCGTTTAATATTTCTCTCTGCAATACCCGTTTCAGCGGCCTGGCTCCAAATTGCGGATCGTAACCCAGTTTAGACAATCTGTCCAACGCTTTTTCAGAAATATCCAACTTAACGCCACTTTCGCCCAACCGCTTTTTGATCAATTCAAATTGTATTCCCACAATTTTTCGAATGTCTGATTTACTCAATGGCCGGAACATTATAATTTCATCAATCCGGTTAACAAATTCAGGCCTCACCGATTTCCTTAACAGATCCATCACCTGATCTTTGGTGTCTTCCAGCACCTCGAAATAATTGGTGTCAGTAATTTTTTCCAGGTTTTCCTGAATGATGTGAGAACCTATATTAGTGGTCATGATAATGATGGTGTTCTTGAAATTTGCGACACGTCCCTTATTGTCTGTAAGTCGGCCCTCATCCAATACTTGCAATAAGATATTGAATACATCTGGATGCGCTTTCTCAATTTCATCCAACAGGATTACCGAATACGGTTTTCTTCTTACAGCTTCTGTCAATTGTCCTCCTTCATCATAACCAATATATCCGGGCGGTGCACCAATTAAACGACTTACACTGTGACGTTCCTGATACTCGCTCATATCAATGCGCACCATAGCATTATCATCATTGAAGAGATAATCGGCCAGGGCTTTTGATAATTCTGTTTTGCCCACACCGGTTGTGCCCATGAAAATGAAAGAGCCAATGGGTCGTTTCGGGTCTTGAAGACCGGCACGACTTCTACGCACAGCATCACTTAAAGCGCGAATGGCTTCTTCCTGCCCTGCCACTCTTTTTCCTAACTCTTCCTCTAGTGTTAATAATTTTTCGCGCTCGCTTTGCAGCATTTTTGAAACGGGTATTCGTGTCCATTTGGCCACCACTTCGGCAATGTCCTCGCTGTCCACTTCTTCTTTTAGTAAGGAGTGTTCGCCTTGCATCTCTTTCATATGAACCTCAAATTCTTTGAGGCGCTTTTCTGCTTCGGTAATTTTTCCGTACCGTATTTCCGCCACTTTGCCATAGTCGCCTGCTTTTTCCGCTTGCTCTGCTTCAAACTTCAGCTTGTCAATAGTCTCTTTTTCCTTGCGGAGATTGTTAACAATAGATTTCTCATTTTCCCATTGGGCTTTTAAAGCATTTCTACTTTCGGAAAGCTCTGCAATTTCTTTTGTAAGAGCAGTTTCCTTGTCTTTGTTCTTTTCCCTGCGAATCGCTTCTCGTTCAATCTCCAACTGCATAATTTTGCGATTGAGTTCATCCAGTTCTTCCGGAAGAGAATCCATCTCCAATCTTAGTTTAGCAGCCGCTTCGTCCATTAAATCGATTGCCTTATCCGGAAGAAACCGATCAGATATATAGCGGCTGGATAATTCAACAGCAGAGATGACCGCATCATCTTTAATTCTTACTCCGTGATGCAATTCATATTTGTCCTTTATCCCCCGAAGGATAGATATTGAATCTTCAACAGAAGGCTCATCCACCATCACCGCCTGAAATCTGCGCTCCAAAGCTTTATCTTTCTCGATGTATTTTTGGTACTCCTTTAAAGTGGTTGCGCCAATAGCATGAAGTTCGCCCCGAGCCAGTGCCGGTTTTAATAAATTGGCAGCATCCATTGCTCCTTCACCACCACCTGCTCCAATCAACGTATGAATTTCATCAATGAAAAGAATAATCTCTCCGTTTGAATCCGTTACTTCTTTTATCACTGACTTTAAACGTTCCTCAAACTCACCTTTGTATTTTGCACCTGCCACTAGCAAGCCCATGTCAAGTGAGATTAATATTTTGCTTTTCAGATTTTCAGGAACGTCACCATTAACGATACGCTGTGCCATACCCTCTACGATGGCTGTTTTGCCAACACCGGGTTCACCCAAAAGAATAGGATTGTTTTTTGTTCTACGAGATAAGATTTGAAGTACCCGCCTGATTTCTTCATCACGGCCAATCACGGGATCAATCTTGCCTAATTTGGCCAACTCATTTAAATTTTTTGAATAACGCTCCAGCGATTTATATTTCGTTTCTGCATTTTGATCCGTTACTTTCGATCCTCCTCGCAATTCCTTAATGGCTTTGATCAAAGATGTCTTCTCAAAACCAGAATCCTTCATGATGGAGGATAACTTGTCTTTTGTAGCCAGTAGCGCCAATAACAAATGCTCTACAGCAATGTACTCATCTTTAAATTCGCGAAGTTCCTTTTCAGCATTTTGTAACACAGTGTTTGTAACCGTGGATAAATAAGGTTGCTGTCCTGAAGCCTTAGGGTACGAATTCAGAATTTCTTCAAGCTTGGTTTCAAGTATCGTTGCATTGATATTGAGTTTCTTAAAGAGATAGTTAGAAACATTTTCATCTGTTTCTAAAATGGCTTTGAGTAAATGCCCAGGCTCAATGGCCTGTTGCTGTTTGCTGGCCGCAATTTCAGACGACTTCTGCAATGCTTCCTGTGATTTTATGGTGAATTTTTCGAAGTTCATATTACATTGTTTTCGCTACGCCCATTCAAATTATATACCTCTTATTTATACTCTTGCTTCTCAGAAAATTTAATTTACGCCTGCTATTTCTTTTTCAGTCTTTGACATCACAGACACTCAGGAGAGGTGGAGCTTCTTAAAAAAGTGTCCTATGCTGATTTGTCATTTGATGATCAAATTAGAATCCATCTCATTTTATTTATGCTTTTCAGAAAATTTGACATTATCTTGAATATAAATCAGTCATTTTCAGTCATTTTGACCTAACATATGCCAAAAAGTGCTTTAAAAAAACAATACACTCAACAAGACACCCTCTTAGTTGAAATAGCTTGGGAAGTTTGTAACCAGGTGGGAGGGATTTATACAGTCATCCGCTCAAAAGCTCCGGCCATGGTGAAAAATCACAGTGGGCATTTCTGCATGATCGGCCCCTACCTTAATAAAAGTATTCAGGCTGAACTTGAGCCGCTTGATGATGCTGCGGATATTTTTGGATTGGCCGTATCTAATCTCAATAAAAAAGGATACGATGTAGTTTACGCAGAGTGGCTTATCACGGGCAAGCCAAGGGTAGTGTTGCTTAATCCAAATGCTATTGAAGAAAAAGCCCTTGGTGTGATCAAGTATTTGTTATGGAAAAACTACAACATCAGTACACCTGGTGGAAATATTTTAATTGATCAGGTTCTTGGGTTTGCCTATCTCATCAAATTATTTTTTGATGAGCTTGTAGCACTGGCTGGTAACGATAAAAAAATTATCGGCCATTTTCACGAGTGGATGGCAGGCCTTCCCATTCTTGAAATCAAGCGCAATAAAATACCTGTCAAAACAGTCTTCACTACTCATGCTACTCAGCTTGGTCGTCACCTGGCCATCAATTCTCCTTTGTTTTATGCTCACCTTCCTTTTTTCAAGTGGGAAGATGAAGCCAAAAAATTTGGAGTAGAGACGGAAGCAGCCATTGAATACGGCTGCGCACAAAACTGCGATGTGATGACCACCGTTAGTGATGTCACCGCACGCGAGTGCAAACATATACTGGGGCGAACGCCTGATGTTATTCTACCGAACGGCTTAAATATCCAACGCTTTGAAGTCTTGCACGAGTTCCAAAACCTGCACGCGATGTACAAAGAGCAGATCCATCAGTTTGTTATGGGGCACTTCTTTAGTTCGTATTCATTTAATCTTGATAAAACAATTTACCTTTTCACATCGGGTCGCTACGAATATAAAAACAAAGGCTTCGATCTTACACTTGAAGCACTCGTTCACCTCAATCAGCAACTCAAACGCGAAAATTCTGACATTACCGTAGTCATGTTTTTTGTGACTAAGCGGGAATTCTACAGTATCAAACCCGAAGCGTTACAATCGAGGGCTATGATGGAGGAGATCAGACAAACGTGTGAAGCGATACAACAGCAAGTGGGCAAACGCCTATTTTTTGAAAGTACTATCCGGGAGGACCATAGACTTCCTGAACTAAACGATTTTGTAGATGAATACTGGAAGCTTCGGTATCGCAGAACCATACAGTCCTGGAAGAGCAACAAATTACCGCTGCCAGTAACGCACAAGCTCATCAATGAAGAGGAGGACGAAATCATACAATTCCTCGTGCGTAGAAATTTACTCAATCGCGAAGAAGACAAAGTGAAGATTGTGTATCATCCGGATTTCATCAACTCTATCAACCCTCTTTTTGGTATGGACTACAGTCAGTTTGTTCGCGGCTGCCATTTGGGAATTTTTCCCAGCTACTACGAACCGTGGGGTTATACTCCGCTAGAATGTATGGCCAGCGGAGTGCCTGCTGTAACGAGTGATCTCAGTGGCTTTGGCGATTATTTGCTACGCAACATGCCCGACCATGAAAAGGGTGGGATGTTCGTAGTTGAACGCGGGAAGCGCACCTTCGACTGGAGTGCAAAACAACTCGCAACCTTCCTTTACAAATTTTTGATGCAAGACCGTAGAAGCCGAATCATGCAACGCAACAATGTTGAAAATTATTCTGCTGCATTTGATTGGGAGAATTTAATCAGCCACTACGAAGAGGCGTATCGGTTAGCCTATTCGGAATGAGAAAATTCTCGGCACAAATGTTCCCCTTTTCCAACTCAACAAATAATCTCACATAAAAAAGGGCCCTCACGGGCCAATTTTTATTTTGTTGGAGATGTGGATTGCCCACTTCCTTTTCCTGGTCCGGAGATGGACTGTCGCATATCCGTATCAGCTTGCACGTTTTGCATTTTATAATAATCCATTACACCAAGGTTGCCTTTTGTGAATGCCTCTGCAATGGCTCTTGGTATTTCTGCTTCTGCCTGAATCACATTTGCCCGGGCTTCCTGCGCTTTGGCAATCATTTCTTGTTCCAGCGCTACGGCCATTGCCCTGCGCTCTTCAGCTTTTGCTTCTGCCACTTTCAAATCGGCAGTTGCCTGGTCAATCTGAAGCTTAGCACCAATGTTAGCACCCACATCTACATCGGCAATATCAATGGAAAGAATTTCAAAAGCTGTGCCCGCATCAAGTCCACGCGAAAGAACAAGCTTTGATATCTTATCCGGATTTGCCAACACTTCCTTGTGTGATTGAGCAGAACCAATGGATGTCACAATGCCCTCACCTACACGAGCAAGGATTGTTTCCTCACCTGCACCACCCACTAACTGCGCAAGACTGGCCCGCACTGTAACGCGAGCAATGGCAATTAACTGAATACCATCTGCAGCAACCGCGGCTACACGTGGTGTATTGATAACTTTCGGGTTAACTGAAATTTGCACAGCTTGAAATACATCACGTCCAGCCAAGTCAATAGCTGTGGCTTGTTTAAAGGTTAAGCTAATATTGGCTTTGTCAGCAGAAATTAATGCGCGGATTACATTTGGTACATTTCCGCCCGCAAGGTAATGCGTTTCGAGGTCGTCCGGAGTTAGTGGAATACCTGCCTTGGTAGCCGTGATTAAAGAGTTAACAATAATGCTTGGCGGAATTTTGCGAAGGCGCATGCCAATCAATTGGCCAATGCTCACTTTAACACCTGAAAAGATGGCCGTCACCCATAGCCCAACTGGCACAAAATACATGAAGGTGAAGAAGATAATGAGGCCAATAAAAACAAAGAAAATAAGTATTAATCCATCCATAGTTTTATGATAAGGGTTTTAAGAAATTGGTTCTACAATAATTTGGTTTGATAAAATTTTTATGATGCGAATTTTTGTTCCGCTATCGACATAAGCACCTTGCGTCCTGACTTCAAATGTTTTGTCTTTCAATTCTGCTTTACCCGATGGCCGCAAAGCAGACATGGCAACACCTTCTTCCCCCAAGGTCAAGCCATCCAATTTACCTTCATTAACCTTACTATCATTGGATGACTTCAATGAAAACCTGCCCCACAAATTCGCTTTAAAGGCAAAATAAACAATGAAACCAGAAGAAACAGCTGCGCCCCCCACGGTGATCCATCCTATCTCGCGGCCGAAATAATTAAAACTCAAAGATACACCCACTGCCAAAAATACAAGGCCAAAAAGCCCAACCAGCGTTGTGCCTGGCACAAAAATGATTTCAGCAACCACTAAGGTCAAGCCAAAAAGGATAAGAGATATTACCGTAATCCACTCGATCATTTTAACGTTATTACTTAGCGATGTCTGCCAGATGGCAGGCGCAAATTAGCCAATTATCAATTAACCAAGGGACGCTGTCAAATTATATTTCTATAACCTTTACGTTAGTGATTGATCGAATGTCTGTCCTTCCTTGTCATTTCAAGTTTACTTTTTTGCAATCTTCCAAGGTTTCTAAAATGGACGTGACTATAGCTGAATTGACAAAAAGCTGAATTAATACGCCCTTGCAAACAGCACTCTTTTATTAGATGGTTTGCCGGAATAAATACACTTTCCTTCTTCAACTGAAGCATCCATCGGAATACACCGGATAGTTGCTTTTGTTTCCCCTTTTATAATGTTCTCGGTTTCGGCAGAGCCATCCCAGTGCGCTAAAACAAATCCGCCTTTCTCATCCAGCACTTTTTTAAATTCATCATAGGAATCAACCTTGGATGTCTTCTCGCTCCTGAACTTCAATGCTCTTTGATAAATGTTGGTTTGAATATCATCCAAAAGTTTAGGGATTGCAGTTGTTACATCATCCATCTTCATCACCTGTTTTTCTTTTGTATCCCTTCGTGCAACTTCCACTGTACCACTTTCCAAGTCACGCGGCCCGATGGCAATGCGAACAGGCACTCCCTTTAGTTCCCATTCCGCAAATTTAAATCCCGGCTTGAATGTGTCACGGTTATCAAACTTAACCGAGTAACCTTGCTTACGAAGCGAAGCGGAAATCTCATGCACCTTGCTGCTGATTTTCGCTAACTCATCTTCGCTTCTGAAAATCGGTACTATCACAACATGGATAGGTGCCAATTTTGGTGGCAATACCAAACCATCGTCATCAGAATGAGCCATGATCAACCCACCAATCAAGCGCGTACTTACCCCCCATGATGTTCCCCAAACCAATTCAAGTTTTCCCTCCTTTGTCGCAAATTTTACATCAAAAGCTTTTGCGAAATTTTGCCCTAAGAAATGAGATGTGCCTGCCTGCAAAGCTTTACCATCTTGCATCATGGCCTCAATACAATAGGTATCAATGGCACCAGGAAATTTTTCACCATCCGTTTTCTTGCCCTTGATTACCGGCATGGCCATAAAAGTTTCCGCAAACTCTGCATACACATCCAGCATCTGCACTGTTTCTTTCACCGCTTCATCGGCAGTTGCATGTGCTGTGTGCCCTTCCTGCCACAGAAATTCTGCTGTTCTTAAAAAAAGCCTGGTCCGCATTTCCCAGCGCACCACATTTGCCCATTGGTTTATCAAAAGTGGTAAATCGCGGTACGATTGAATCCATTTTTTGTAGGTACTCCAAATAATAGCTTCGCTGGTAGGCCGAACTATCAATTCCTCTTCAAGTTTTGCTTCCGGATCCACAACCAACTTACCCTTATTATTTGGATCTGTTTTTAGTCTGTAGTGCGTTACGATGGCACACTCTTTGGCAAAACCCTCGGCATTTTTTTCCTCTGCCTCGAACATGCTTTTCGGAACAAAAAGCGGGAAATAAGCATTAGAATGTCCTGTTTCTTTAAACATTTTGTCTAATTGCTGTTGCATTTTTTCCCAAATACTGTAGCCGTATGGCTTAATGACCATGCACCCTCTGACATCAGAGTTTTCAGCCAGATCGGCCTTTTTTACCAAATCAATATACCACTGCGAATAATCTTCGCTACGTGAAGTCAACTCCTTTCCCATTATCCCGAAATTTTAAGCCTCAAAAATATGGATTTGGATTGGATTGCAGCATCCGAAGAATTTTTGCCGATAAATATGAAGGATGGCATAACTACCAACCCTAAACCTGATTTTTTTATTGCTTACAGGCACCACTCTATGTAGATTTACGTTAGAAAGGGTAGATTAAAAAATAATTATGAAAACGAAATACACTTTATTGACTGGTGTGGCCGTACTGGCGGTAACCGCAGCATTTGGCCAGGTTGAGTATGACGACATGTATTTCAACTCAAAAGACAGGGCAAAGTTAAATGCTTCCAAGCAAGTGGTTTTAGCAGAGCAATATAAGCAAGAGGATTTGCAGGCAGTGAAAGTATCACCTATTAATCCAACTGATAGCTATTCAGGTAGAAGTGTTAATCCTGAATATACCAACAGGCTGAAGACGAATCCTAATTTGTCCAATAGTGACGC
The DNA here is from genome assembly GCA_031419815.1 of Bacteroidia bacterium. Classification (GTDB taxonomy): domain Bacteria; phylum Bacteroidota; class Bacteroidia; order Cytophagales; family Cyclobacteriaceae; genus ELB16-189. The sequence continues at coordinate 229 of JANOLM010000073.1, read as the reverse complement.
CCCATATTTTGTTTCAGGGTATCAACCCCTTAATGTAAATCAAAATCTTGCTAGCAATAACTGCAATTGCGGTGGTAGTAATTTTAACTATCCAAATTATGGTGGCTATGGCATGAATTCCTCTTATGGAATGAATTCAGGTTTTGGCGGTCGATACAATGGTTTCAATTCTCCATGGGGCATGGGCAATGGATTTTATCAGCCAGGATGGTCTTCGATGTTAGGATAT
>JANOLM010000072.1:0-7180 GCA_031419815.1 Bacteroidia bacterium | reverse complement strand
AATGTAATTATCATTTGCTCCATCGAAAACTTTGACCCGATGGGCATTCACACAGGGGATTCGATCACAGTAGCTCCCGCCATGACGTTGCCCGACACGGTGTATCAAAACATGCGCGACATGGCCATCAAGATCATGAATGGCATTGGCCAATTTGCCGGGGGCTGCAATGTGCAGTTTTCGGTTGACCCTGATACAGACTTTATTATAGCTATTGAAGTCAATCCACGTGTTTCCCGCTCTTCAGCATTGGCATCAAAGGCAACAGGTTATCCGATTGCAAAAGTTGCCGCCAAACTTGCCATCGGCTATAATCTTGATGAAATAAAAAACTCAATCACAGGAACAACGAGTGCTTACTTTGAGCCAGCCCTGGATTATGTAGTTGTAAAAATCCCACGCTGGAATTTTGACAAGTTCCATGGTGCCGATCGCAGACTTGGACTTCAGATGAAATCTGTTGGCGAAGTGATGGGCATTGGAAGAAATTTTCAGGAAGCCCTGCAAAAAGCATGTCAATCTCTGGAGATACGAAGAAATGGATTGGGTGCCGATGGAAAAGAATTGACCAAACAGGCCGATCTCTTATATAGTCTGGAGCATCCGAGCTGGAACAGGCTTTTCCACATTTATGATGCCATGAAGCTTGGCATCTCTATGAAAACGATACAGAATCTCACCAAGATTGATAAATGGTTTTTAGAACAAATCTGGGAGATGCTAGAACTTGAAAAAGAAATTGAGAAGTATGAACTGAATACCATTCCAAAAGAACTGATGCGCACTGCCAAAGAGAAAGGCTATGCCGATCGGCAAATTGCTCATCTTATTGATTGCAAGGAAAGCGAGGTGCATAAGAAACGCAGAGAGATGGGAATCAACCGGGTATTCAAGTTAGTTGACACCTGTGCTGCTGAGTTTGAAGCAAAGACACCTTATTACTATTCCACTTTTGATTCGGAGAATGAATCCATTCCCTCTAATAAAAAGAAAGTTATAGTATTAGGCTCTGGCCCAAATCGTATCGGGCAAGGAATCGAATTCGATTATTCGTGTGTTCACGGTATCCTGGCTGCCAAAGAGTGCGGTTATGAAGCCATCATGATCAACTGCAATCCTGAAACAGTTTCCACCGATTTTGATATTGCCGATAAATTATACTTTGAACCTGTCTTCTGGGAACATCTTTGGGATATTATTCAACATGAAAAACCCGAAGGCGTTATCGTTCAGTTAGGTGGGCAAACTGCCTTGAAGCTGGCTGAGAAACTTCACAAATATGGAGTGAAAATCATGGGCACCTCTTATGAAGCTCTCGATCTGGCCGAAGACCGTGGAAGCTTTTCAAATCTCCTGAAAGATTTGAACATTCCATACCCAGAATTTGGTGTTGCCACCGATGCAGATGAAGCGCTGGAAGTTTCAAAGACCATTGGATTCCCGTTATTGGTTAGACCTTCCTATGTATTGGGAGGTCAAAGCATGAAGATTGTGATCAACGAAAAAGAATTGGAAGACCACATTCTGGATATATGGAAACACTTGCCGGAGAATAAAGTGTTGCTGGATAATTTTCTTGATGGCGCCATTGAAGCCGAAGCCGATGCCATCTGCGATGGTGAAGATGTTTACATCATTGGCATTATGCAACACATAGAGCCTGCTGGCATTCACTCTGGTGATTCATATGCTGTGCTTCCACCCTATAACTTAGGCGACCTTGTGATAAAGCAAATAGAAAGTTATACCAAGCGAATTGCATTGGCCCTAAAGACAGTTGGGCTTATTAATATTCAGTTTGCTATCAAGCAAGATAAAGTGTACATCATTGAAGCAAATCCCCGGGCTTCACGAACTGTGCCTTTCATCTGCAAAGCTTTTGATGAAGCGTATGTCAACGCTGCTACCAAAGTTATGCTAGGTGAAAAGAAGGTGAAAGACTTTACCTTCAACCCTAAGAAGCACGGGTATGCGATTAAAGTGCCGGTATTCTCCTTCAGTAAATTCCCTGAAGTGAACAAAGAGCTCGGCCCCGAAATGAAATCAACCGGGGAAGCTATCTACTTCATTGATGATTTGATGGATGATTATTTTATGAATATTTACGCTGAGCGAAATTTGTATTTGAGCAGGTAGGCTATGGATTTAGACCTTGACATCTCCCAAGTAGATTTTTCAAATGATCCTGATAACATCTCTCTTGCTGAAGTGGTTAGTGTGATTAAAAATGAAAGATCAAAGCTCAGAGAGGTTGAGGGGTATCCAAAAGAGATGTTTTATAGTGTTGAGACCGGTTACAGCATTAAAAAACGAATTTTATTGATTGCCTCAAGAGTTGCGAATGACAAGCGACAAATACTTCAAATTAAGGTGGCAGATGAAGGAGACATTAATGAATACTACTGCAAGGGTTAAAAATTTTTTGCATATTTGATTATGATTCAGAACAAAACATCTTCAAAAACTTCCAATCCTTTTAGCGTAGATGATAAGGATAAAGTTTGGAGGGATTTCTTGAAAAACTCAAAGCCTATTTCAAAAGCTGAGGCAATCCAAAAAATGAAAGAAGCTTCTGAACTCCAAAAGAAATCGACTCACCCTTAATTCTATTGAGAGTGTATTTTTAGCCTACGCTTACAGGGTAAAACTTGTTTATCTGGTCTGCATATTTTTTTGGCTAACTTTGCCGCCAATCTTATCGCTCTTTGATTTATGTTGAACAGACGCACACTCCGGATTAAAATCATGCAAAGCCTGTTTGCGTTTGAACAATGTAAACAAGCCGACTATCTACTCTCGCAGGATTTTGTTGACGACCGCTTCCAGCCCGACCTTAATTCAATGGAAGTTCAGGATAAAGAATTTTTGAGTAGCCAACGCAAAGCTGCTCGTCAGCTTTTTGAAAAGAAATTTCAAAAGCAGGAAGCAAATGGAGACACTGAAACTATAAATAAGACTGTCGAGGAAGCTCTTTCCTTATATCACAAAAACGTAAAAAGAGATTTTACGTACCTCAAAAAAAATATGCTGCTGGAGGTTGAAAACCTGAATAGCCTTTATCATTCGGTGTTGAGTCTGCTGATCGCATTTGCCGAAGTGGCTGAGAGTGATAAAAAAGCAAATCATAAAAATTTTAGTGGCAATGCATGGATTAAAGCTTTTTCAGAAAATGCAGAACTGAAAAAAGAGTTGCTAAAGGGGGGAGATTGGAATGGACGTCTGGAGAAAGTTCGCGGTTGGTTTAAAGATGTGATCAAACCTGACAACTTATTTCAAAAATTCAACGAAGAAAAATCTCCTGACCTGGAGACTCAGAGAGCCATCATCAAACACATTGTGCGAAAGCTGATCTTGGGCAAAAGCCCTATTCATGATCAGTATGAAGAAGATGTGATGCGGTGGGCCGAAGACAAAGACATTTTGAAAAGTCTGGTCGATAAAACCATTAAATCGTTTGATCCGATTACAGGTAAAATTGAGTTACAAAAATTGTCTCTTGACTGGGAAGACGATAAAGACTTCATGCAGAAACTTTTCGAGGCAACGGTTAACCTTGATCCAGAACACAAGCAGTTGATCGCCAGGAATACCCGCAACTGGGAAGTTGACCGATTGCCATTAACGGATTTAATCACCATTGAAATGGCCATAGCCGAACTGATCAGTTTCCCTGGCATTCCCGTAAAAGTGAGCATCAATGAGTACATCGAACTGGCCAAGGAATACAGCACCCCAAAAAGTCGTCAGTTCATTAATGGTATACTCGATGTTATCGCAAAAGAGTTAAAATCATCCGGTGCCCTCAAGAAAAGTGGGAGGGGTCTAATTGATAATAAGTAGTTTTGTTGACAACAGCCATCTTCTTATCTTTACCTCCCTTATAAATTATAACCTGACTATGAGTAAAAAAGGTAATACACTAGTCGTTTTTTTAGCCGGTGCCGCTGCGGGTGCAATTCTGGGTATTTTATACGCACCCGATAAGGGCACTAGCACACGCGAAAAGCTGTCTTTCAAGTTGGATAAATACAAAAAAACATTGGAAGAATTTGTGAATGACTTGGTAACAGGCAAGGATACCCCACTTACTACAGAAGCCAAATCTCAAGGCAACAAAGTGGCCTCAGAGGCAAAAAATAAGGCGGAGCGCCTCTTAGAAGACGTTGATGAATTATTAGCTCAAATACGCAGTGCAAAGAATAGTTAAAGAATTGTTAACAGACAAAGGGGTATTGATTTTTGAAAGGTCTAGCTATAATTTTGAAGGTAAATAGTTCTCCTTGTTAAGAAAACACAATGAATATGAAAAATGTAACTCGCTTAATTATGATTATTGCTTTGGTAGCTGTGCTGATGAGCTGCCGCGACAAAGCTGCTGAGAAAAGAATAGCTGAACTTGAAAGCCGGTTATCCCAGATAGAGGGAAGCAAAAGTGCAACCACGCCAGTTGCATCTCCTGTAGCAGATGCAACTCCAGTTGCAGACACGAAGCCAGACGGGCCATTGCCTGTAATTGAATTTGAAAAAATAGACCATGACTTTGGCACAATCAAAGAAGGTGCGAAAGTACAGTACACCTATAAATTTAAGAACACAGGACAAGCCCCTTTGATTATTCAAGGTGCGCAGGGTTCTTGCGGATGCACTACTCCTGATTGGTCAAAAGAACCAATAGCTCCTGGCGGAACAGGCTTTGTAAAAGCTGAGTTTGACTCCAATGGTAAACCCAATATTCAAAACAAGACCGTTACGGTTACTGCCAACACCTGGCCCAAAACAACCACCCTTCGTTTCAAAGCTATGGTAACAGCAAAAGCTGACGGTGCCAATGGGCCAGTGAAGTAAATGTCAGATTCAAAGTTCAAAATTGGCCGAAGCTCAAAATTCTGAACCTTGAATTTTGAATTATATAAGATAGTAAGCAAGTTTACGTCCCAAATCAGAGATGGTTTGGGATGTTTCTTTTTATAGAATAACTTGCAAGACTAAAAATTAAATTATGCAGTCAATTTTAGCACAAGCAACTGGGGCCTCTTCCCTCATACAGTATCTGCCGTTGATCGGTGTAGTTGCTGTATTTTATTTCTTTATGATCCGCCCTCAACAGAAAAAGGCGAAGGATCAGAAGAAATTTACCGAAGAAATAAAGAAAGGTGATTATGTTGTCACCATTGGCGGTATGCACGGTCGTGTTGCCGAAATGGAAGGCGATACCTTCATTCTTGAAGTTGAACGTGGTGGCAGGATTAAATTTTCTAAGTCAGCCATTTCTATGGAATCGACTAAAGCATCTGCCGGAAAGAATTAATCCGTATAGACCTTGTTTCAAAGTTCAATTTTTAAGGTATAAGTATCCTTGAAGGTTGAACTTTAAATTTTTTAGAGCACACCTGCATGCTGCCTAACTTTAGAGCTTGTGTCTGAAAGTGAGTTCTAAATTCTAAAGCAGGCAAATAATGAAGTCGACAATTGAAGTCAATTTGCCCACTGCTTATTCTAAGCAATTTTAAAGGCAGAGATTAGCTTAGACTTGTTAAATCTATTATGAGCGTATTCAGAGTCATCAGTCATCTCTTTCGGTTTAATCGAACCAATTGGAAGGCTGTGACTTTATGTTTGCTTGCCGCTTTTGTTTTTTGGCTGTTCAGCGCGCTGAATAAAAATCATACTACCAACATCAGCTTTCCGGTACATTTTGAATTTGACAGCGACCGGTATGTACCGATTTCGATGCCACAGCATGTAAGACTAAACGTAAGTGGAAACGGATGGGATCTCCTTCGCAAAAGCCTGGGGTTACGATTACCCGTGCTAAATATTCCATTAGAAAGACCAATAGAAGTAAAAAAAATTCCAGAAGGCACATTGATTTCTCTCGTATCAAGTCAACTGGGTTCTGTTCAAATCAATTATGTAATAGGCGATACGCTTGACTTAAAGATTGATCTTAAAGATTCTCATAAATTCAGGCTTGTGGCAGACCTTAGCAGCATCTCCTACAAAAAAGGTTTCGGTCGGATAAGCCCGGTTGTTATCCTCCCCGACTCGGTTGAAATAGAAGGCCCAAAAAGTACCCTTCATAATTTCCCGGATACGATCATCCTCATGCTGCCAGAGAACAAAGTGAATGGAGACTTCCGGGAGGAAGTTGAAGTAGTTGTGCCCGATGCTGAGATAATCAAAAGGAATCCTCCTGTCGTAGAAGTCCGTTTTGAAGTAGGCGAAGTTGAGGAGGTGATCTGGAAGTTAAAGCTTGAATTGTTGAATAAACCTGCGCGGTTGATGATCGAAGGAGCCCATGACAGTGTAACATGCCATTTGATCGTTCCCAGAAACCAAGGAAGAAACATTCTATCGCAGGCACACGTGGCGAGGGCAACTATAGATTTGTCAGAATTGCAGAAAGGAAAATCGGTTGTTGTACCTAAAGCCGAAGGACTTTCACCCATTGTGCAAATTTTACGAATTGACTCTGTCTACCTAAACTTATTTTAAACTAATAGTTCACCAAGAAACTTAACAAACATTTGGCTCCTGTGAGCTTCAAGACACATCTCGGTGGTTGTGCCTGCAGGAATTGCAATCTTAGATCACCCAATATATTTGTTACTGATTTGTTAAAATGCTCTTCTATCCCCCGGATTGTCGAAAAGACTGAAGGATTGGTCGAAAGGTCTTGTTTCAAAGCAGCAAAAAGCAATTCATTTACGTTTATAAAATCGCCATATGGCAAAACACATAAATCAATAGAACCATGAAACCTTTTAAATTCTTACTGGCCGCACTTGCCGCTGCAACCGTAATGTCATTTACTGCAAAAGATGAGGTGTATAAAATTGATGCCGGAAAGAGTAAACTTACCTGGATCGGAAAAAAAGTAACAGGTCAACATTCAGGTGGGATTAACCTTGCCGAAGGTAATCTCAACGTGAAATCTAAAAAAGTGACAGGCGGCTCATTTGTAATAGACATGACTTCTATCACTGATATTGATAAGAATGAGCGATTGGTTGGACACTTGAAATCTGATGACTTTTTCTCTATCGAGAAAAATCCAAAAGCAACTTTTGTGATTACCACGATCACAGGAGATAAAGATCAATACACTGTCAAGGGAAATCTTACCATTAAAGGAATTACCAATGAGGTTGAGTTTCCAGCTACTATTCAAACAGTAGGC